>CAYXVP010000031.1:0-13623 GCA_964468305.1 uncultured Anaerolinea sp.
CGTGCTCGGCGCGGCAAAGGCGGTGGTCGCAGTTGAGCTGGAGGATCACGCCGCGACGCTCGCCGCGAGCGTGTACGCCGGCGCTCAGGCCCTCGCTCAGCGCGAACTCGAGTCCGCCGTCCGGCTCGGCGCCGAGGCGTTGATCGTCGAGCAGCTCCAGCCGGCGATGGCCCGGCTCGTCGCGGAGGCAGCGCCGCTCGTGCCGCAGGTCACAATCGATACGAGTGACCCGCGCGCCATCCTGCGAGCGACGCCCGACGAGCAGGAGGTACTTCGAAAGCTCGATCATCATGCCGGCACGCTCCGCGCGCTCAGGAGCCTGCAGTCGTCCATCGATGGCTTGTCGCGACGTGCCCGCGCCGGCGAGCCGCGCGGTGGCAACCCGAGCGCCTACCGCTGGTCGAAGGCGCCGGCGAAATACCGAGGCGCGGACTCCGATCTTGTCAGCCGTTTTATCCATGCGCTCAGCGAAGATTGTTGGGTTCCGACCGAGGCAGAGGAGCGGGCCTGGGCCCGCGAGAAGCGCGACGAGGAGCGCGCGCTGGCGCCGAAGCCTTCGGTGCCGAGCTTCGCCATCTCGTAGGGCGCCACATACGCGGAACCGCCCGGGCCGGAGGACCTCCCCGGCTGGATCCCGGCGGTCCGCTGGCCTGGAGGTCGGGCGGGTGCGAGTTCAGCCCACGGGCTTCGCCCCGCCCCTGGGCCCTCCCGATCGACCTCGCGTCGGGCGAACCCGACCACATTCGCTCGTCGGCCGAGCCGGAGAACCTCCACTCCGGCGCTGACGCCGCCGGGCGGGCTCGGTGGTAGGCCCGGCGGGGTACGGCTGGCCCCGCGAACGGGGCCTCGATATCGACTCGCTGGTAGACCACTCGGTGGCACGGCTGGTAGCCTCCCCGACCGGGAGGGGCCGTTATAGGAACCGAGTGGCTCGTCATCGTCGGCTTCTGGTTCATTTGCGCCATCGCGGCAGGTTGGCTGAGCCAGGCCCGAAAGCTGAAGGGCTCCGCAGCTAGCTGGTTCGGAATGGGCTTCCTGCTCGGGCCTATCGGCGTCCTATGGGCGCTGTTGAGCCGGCCGGCGCCCGACTCATCCCAACCTCTGGCATCACTCCCGACGGCCTCGCCGGCTGCATCGGTAGCGCCCAGTCAGGCGGTCGCTGCGCCGGCTGGACGAACATACCAGTGCCCGTACTGCAGCGGGTCAATAACGGGCGCGGAGACGTTCTGCCCGCACTGCGGTGGTCGTCTCAGCATGTCGGCGGTGGGGACGGCTGCGCCAGTCCCAGCGGCGCCAATCACCGCTGCGCCCGCCGCTCGTCGCTCGGCACGCACGGCCGAGATTGTGGTTGGCCTACTGATCATGCTCGTCCTCGTGATCGGTGGCGCCGTGTGGGTGCTGCGGCAGAACGTTGCTCAGATCGTCGGCAACGTACAAAGCGCGATCCCGACCGTCTACCAGCCGCAGCCGACCGTCAATGTGCCTGCCGAGGAATACCAGGCCGCGATGGGCGAGGCCGTGTCGCTGCAAGACGGGTCAGGAGCCGACCTCGGCGATGTGACCGTCGCCCAGGCAAAGAAGGTTTCGAAGCTCGCCGACTACATCTCGGCCGACAAGGGTCGAGTCTTCGCAGAGGCACAGGTCCGGTACGTGGCGCGCTCTCAGTTCTCCTACAACCTATACGACTGGGTAGCCCACGACGATGCGGGCACTCAATACCAACCGTACGGCTACTTCGGGAAGGGATCGCTGGAGTCGGGGACGCTCGCCACAGGCCGCTCCGTTCAGGGTTGGGTGGCCTTTGACATCCCGAAGACCAGCGCACACCTGTGGCTCGACTACCAAACCTATGACGGGACCGTGGTCTTCTCGGTGAAGCTGTTCTAGGCGCGCTGAGCGGCAAGAGCACGCCTCGACGATTGCGACGCGCGATTGATCCCACAGGACCGTCCGTTGCTGGCCCCGAGGTAGCACTTGCCGTCCCAGCGTGAGCGGCGGTCTTTGGATGGTCGTCGGCGACGTCGACTCAGCACCGGCGGGCGCTATGCGAAGAACATGCCCGAGGTCGTCGAGCTTCTCGTTGCCCGTGCGATCGGACGCAATCTCAGCTCCGCCGAAGGCTGCGCCGTCCAGATCATCGCGCTCATCGCCCTCCTGGCGATCGTGTATCTGGTCGTCGCCTCGGGCCTGTTCACCGCGATCGTGACGGCGATCGCCGAGTGGTACGCGCACCAGATCCACTTCGGGCCGACGCCGGCGCCGAGCGCGGTCCCGAGCTGAGGCCCAGCCGTACCCTACGTTGACCGGCGGGTGACCACCGGCGAATTGATCCACGGGAGGCTTCAATGGCGGGCAAGTTCGAGATCAGGAAGTCCTCAGCGGGCTATCGGTTCGTCCTCAAGGCAAGCAACGGCGAGATCATCGCCACGTCTGAGACGTACACCACCACTTCCGGCTCGCGTACATCAGCGGGGCAGAATCGCGAAGCCGGGAAGGTCTCGGGAGAAGCCTGACTCGAGAGGAGCTCGCCGGAGTGATCACCCGGTTCCAAATCCGATCGGGCGAGACGGGGTCGGGCGGTAACATTGGGTCGGTGGGGGAGATCGAGCGATAGTGGCGCCCGCTCGGAGGCCGGAGTACCTCGCGCTTCAGCCGCGCGTTCTCCGATGGGCTCGAGAACGAGCCGACCTGACAGACGCAGATTTGGCTCGCAAGGTCGGGCGAACGCCCCCTGAAGTCCTGGAATGGGAACGAACCGGTCGCCTCCGCTTGACCGTCGCCGAACGTCTTGCGAAGGCGACCTTCACTCCATTCGGCGCCTTGTTCCTGAGCCACCCCCCAGAGGAATCGCTGCCTATCGCGGACTTCCGTACGGTCGGTGATTCGCCTCGACCTAGCCCAGACCTGCTCGACGTAATCGATGAAGCGGATCGCCGGGCGACCTGGTATCGCGAGTTCTTGATCCGGAACGGAGAACGGCCGCTCGACTTCGTCGGCTCCATCACTGTCGACGCGAACGTTCAGCAGACTGCAGCCCATATCCGGGAGCGAATTGGGCTCTCGGATGAACGTCGGGCGAGCGCCTCGACGTGGGAAGCCGCGCTGCGAGCGGAACTCGACACGATCGAGGGCGCGGGCGTTCTGGTCATGCGGAGCGGGATAGTGGGCAGCAACACCCGTCGCCCGCTGGACGTGGACGAGTTCCGAGGGTTCGCGATCGCGGACGAGTACGCTCCGTTGATCTTCCTCAACGGGAGAGACTCCAAGGGCGCCCAGATGTTCACGGCGATGCACGAGCTGGTGCACATCTGGCTCGGCGCGTCGGGCGTCTCGAATCTCGAGGCGGGGATGCCGCCTGACGTCCCTGTCGAGCGGTACTCAAATAGCGTCGCCGCAGAGATTCTCGCGCCTGAGCGACTGGTGCGCGCGTACTGGGCTGCTGACCCCACGCTCGACGCGGCTATTCGTGTGATGACGCGGGCGTTCAAGATCAGCAGCTTGGTCGTTCTGCGGCGGCTATTTGACATCCGAGCAATCGACTGGGACACCTACCGAGCGAGATACACCCAAGAAGAAGAACGCTACCGGCGAGAAGCCGGCCGCGGTGGTGACTTCTACCGGACGCAGCAGTCGAGACTAAGTCGCAAGTTCGCCTCGGCGGTGGTCTCCGACACGTTGGAAGGTGGTACGACCTGGGCCCAGGCTATGCGTCTGCTCGGGGCGCGCAAGCCAGGGACCGTGCGCAGTTTGGCTGGTCGCCTCGGATACCCGGCGTGAACGGTGCCCATCTCCTCGATGCCGACACGCTAATCGAAGCTAAGAACCGCCTCTACGCGTTCGATCTATGCCCTGGGTTCTGGGCATTCCTCGAGCACGAGTCCAACGGCGGCACGATCCGGAGCATTGCGCGGGTGCGCGCTCAGCTGGAAGCTGGCGCCGATGAGCTGGCCGCCTGGGCGCGTGGGCCAGGGTCGGTGCTATTCCTACCCGATACCGCTGAGATGCATGCCTCCATGACGGATGTCGCGAACTGGGTCCAAGCCCATCCGACATACAGCGACGGTGCAAAGCGGGACTTCCTCGCGAATACGGATGCGTTCCTTGTGGCGTTCGCGCTCGGCCACCAAGGAACGGTGGTAACGAACGAGCAACCGGCTCCTGATGCTGTCAAGCGAGTGAAGATTCCCGATGTCTGTGATGGCGTGAAGGTCCCGCATATCACTCTCGCGGAGGTGCTCCGGCTTCGTCGGGCTGAGTTCACGTGGGCGCCACCACGAGCGCTCCCGTAGCGGAGCCACCGGCCACGGCTTCCGGTCTCAATCAACTGACGTTGGACGCCGACGCCTAGCCTGCGTCGGTTACGAGGTCACCCCGACGCCACGAGGCAAACCAAACTCGGGACCTGAAATGGCAGGACCCGTCGGCGGGTGGGATGCGCGGGTGGGATGAGCCGCGAGCTGAGGTGAACTACGGGACCGCTCCGACCTGGCACATACGATCGAATTGGCAGGGCGCGCACCGCCGTGAACCCCTCCCGCAACCCTGGGGGACTGGTGGTCGCCGGTTCAAATCCGGCCGCCCCGACCAAGTCCCCCGATCAGATCGGCCGGTAACGTCGGGCCACGCCCTCCGCGGGTGGTAACGCGGGTGGTAATCGCCGTCCAATCGCGAACGTGAGACGGCGCCCCGGCCGGTAGAGCCGGGGCGCCGAAACGGCAGCCCTGTATGGCAGGACAACCGCGATGGCCAAGTCCACCGGCTGACGAACCCGCCGCCGATCGCCGCATGGGGGGACCATCTATCCCCGGACCGACCGGCCGGGTTGGCGGGGCGAGATCACGTACACCGACGCGGACGGCAGGCGTCACCGCCACGTGGTTAGCGGCTCCGCTCGCAAGCGGCACGAGCGAAGCTCGACGATCTTCGGACTCGACTACGGCTCGGGACCTTGGAGGCCGCCGACAGAGGAACGGTCGGCGACTACCTGTCCGGATGGATCGAACGTGACCGGCGCGCGTCCGGCCGTCGACCTGGCGACAGCCGAGTCCTACATGCGGGTCTCCCTGATCCCTTGCTTGGGGCGCCTGCAGCTGGCCAGGATGACCGCGACGGATGTGGAGCGATGCCCTCGCCTCATTCGCGACCCGTGGTCGCCCCGGCGGCCGTCCTATCTCGCCGGTCACGGTTTCCCACCTCAGGGCAAATCTTGCGGCGCGCTCTGGCCGACGCTCAGCGAGCGGGGCTCGTGGGTCGCAATGTCGCGGCCGACGCGACCCCACCGCAGCCCGAGGGCCTCGCACGGGCCGGAGGGCCGGAGGTCACGCGCGGATCGGGCCTTTGGGCCCATGCCGGGGCCTCGACACCGGAGGACACTAGGTGCGACGGGAGCGTATCCCGAGGACGACGGGGAGCAGGGAGGTATGGCAAAGAAATGGCCACTCTGCGCAGATTTGTCGTTCCGCTGGCCGTGATCGCCGCGGCAGTCGTTCTCTATCTCTCGGCGCCGTGGGCGACGTTCGGGCTCGCCTCAATCGCCCCGAGCAAAGATGTCTACACGTTCGGCTCGATCGTGTTCTGGGTTCTGGCCATCGTTGTGGTCATCACGCTCTTCGAGGACCGCAAGACACCGGGGGCCGAGGTCGTCGAGGTGGAAGGGCCGGCCTTCACGCGCTACCTTTTCGGGAACACGCGGGCCGGCCTGTTCTGGCTGCCGATCCGGATGTTCGTCGGCTTCTCATTCCTCGCGGCCGGGCTCCACAAGCTCTTCCCGGACGGGAAGCCCGTGGGCGCCGGCTGGCTCGACGGTGGGGCGTCGCTCCTCGGCTACTGGAAGGGCGCCGTGGCGATCCCGGAGCCCCCGGGCCACGCCGCGATCACCTTCGAGTGGTATCGCGACTTCCTCAACATCCTGATCAACAACGGGGCCCAAAGCTGGTTTGCCTACCTCATCGTGTTCGGGGAGATCGCGGTCGGCCTCGGCCTGATCTTCGGCTTCCTGACCGGCATCGCCGCGTTCTTCGGAGTCCTGATGAACATGTCGTTCCTCCTCGCCGGCTCGGCGTCGACGAACCCGGTGCTCTTCGCCCTCGGGATCGGACTCATTCTTGCCTGGCGCGTTGCCGGCTACTACGGCTTCGACCGCTATCTTCTGCCCCGACTCGGCGTGCCGTGGCATGCAAGGGTCCCGGCGGGGCACGGCGCGACGGGCGCACCGGCGATGGGCTGAGCGCGGGCGACCCGAAGGCCGATCGCGGCATCGACATCGGCCCCCCCTCGCTCCGCCGACCGCCCGGGCCCTCACCCGGGCGGTCGGCTGTCTAGCCGTCCAAGGAGTCTCGAGAGCCCGCCCCCGCGACCCCCCCGGTTTCGGCTCGGTCCTGCATCGTCCCGCTTGGTCCGGCGGCGGAGAAACTGCGCGGGGGACATGCTCACGGACGAGGGGGCAGGAGCCGCGCTGTCCGGCCCTCAGCGCCGGTCGGAACCCAGTCGATGCCTGGCAATGAACGCGGCGGCCTGCGCACGGCGTTCGAGGTTCAGCTTTGAGAGGATGGAGCTCACGTAGTTCTTGACCGTCTTGTCCGACAGGAACACCTCGGCCGCGATCTCCTTGTTGGTCTTGCCCTCGGCGACGAGCATGAGGATCTTCCGCTCTTGTGTGGTAAGGGCCGTCAGCTCATCCGCGTCCTGGCCCGATGCCGCCCGCCGCACCCGGTCGAGCACCCGCTCGGTGACCGCCGGGTCGAGCAGCGATTCGCCGCGGCCAACAACCTCCAGCGCCGCCACGAGATCCCGCGCGCGAATCTGCTTCAGCAGGTAGCCCGAGGCGCCGGCGACGATGGCCGACAGCACGGCTTCGTCGTCGGGAAACGAGGTCAGCATGATCACCCGCGTTTCCGGTAGCTCGTCGCGGATCGCCCGGCAGGCTTCGACGCCCGATCCGTCGGGCAGGCGGACGTCCATGACCACGATATCGGGCCGCTGTCGCCGGGCCTGGTCGACAGCTTCGGCGACCGAACCGGCCTGCGCCACAACCTCGAAGCCAGGACGCCGGTCGAGCAGGGCGACGAGACCTTGCCGGACGACCTCGTGGTCGTCGACCACCAGGAGTCGGTGCTGGCGCAAGGCCCCAGGTTCAGGCATCTCAAATTCCACTCAGATCCCTGCCGAGCTGGGCAGCACGACGATGATACGGACGCCCGCTCCCAAAGCGCTTTCAGCCTGAAACGATGCCCCAATGGCCTCGGCTCTGGCTCGCATGTTGGCGAGCCCGTGGTGGCCCTCGGCGACGCCCGCTGAGGGGTCGAACCCGATGCCGTCGTCGCTCACCCTCAACGTTGCGCCGCCTGACTCCCTGTGGAAGGTGACAGCGACGTGCGCGGCACGGGCATGGCGAGCGGCATTGCTCAGCGCCTCACGCGCGAGATGGAGGAGCTGGGTGCCGTCTTCGGGTGCGATCGTCGTACTGACCTCGCGGTCGACGTCGACGTCGACCTCGATCAACGTGTTGTAACGGAACTGCTCGGCCAGCGCTATCAGGCCAGCCGGCAAATCTGCTCCGTCGAACGTCTCGGGTCGCAGGCCGTAGATGAAGTTACGGAGCTCACGGATCGATGACTGAAGCGAATCGATTGCAGCATCGACGCGGCCTTCGGCCTCGCTCCGAGACGTGATCATCATCTCGGGGACGTCCTCGAGAGACAGGGAGACCGCGTACAGCGACTGAATGATGCCGTCGTGCAGGTCACGGCCGATGCGCTCACGCTCCCGCACGATCGCAAGATCCGCGGCTTGCTGGTGGAGCCGTGCGTTGTCGATTGCGATGGCGGCGTGCAGGGCGAACAGCTCGACGAGACGTTGGTCATCTGCGGTGAACTCCGGCGAACCCACCTTGTTCGTGAGGTAGAAGTTGCCGACGGACCGACCCTCGGACGTGATGGGCACTCCCAGGAACGACGTCATCGGCGGATGGCGGGCGGGAAAGCCCGCGCGGCCGGGATATTCGGCGATGTTCCTGATCCGGTAGGACCGCCCCTCGCGGATGATCAACCCGAGCAACCCACGACCCAGCGGCAGAGGACCGATCGCCGCCCGCTCTCGGGCGGTAATGCCGCTCGTGATGAACCGCTGCACCAGGCCGTCCTGGCCGACGATCCCGAGGGCGGCGTAGCGGGCTCCGACAAGGGACCGGACTCGCTCGACGATCAGCTGCAGCGCGTCTTCCACGTCGAGAAGCCCGGCGATCGCGCGAGCCGCCGCGTCCACCGCCTCAAGCGCCGCCGCGTCCAGCGAAGCCACTGCCAAGCGATCGGGCGCCGGGCGTCGACGCATTGAACCGAGGCTACCAGCGTCGAGCAACTGCGGCGCGACATCCGGCCCGTCCGAAGGGGCCGACTGGCACAGGTTTTCGTCCGATCAGAGCCCGAGGCTTCTCTCGATGGACTCGTCCGCGGCCCGCGCAACAACGGCTCGTCTGGTTTCACGCCCGACCCGCGTCCTCGTCGCCACCGACCGTACCCGCGCGTCGGTCGATGCTGAACGGGCTGGGCTAGAGCTGGCGGCCCGCTCCGGGGCGAGTCTCATCTTCCTCAGTGTCATCGACCCCGCCCGTCTCAGGCTGGCGGGTGGTCTGTTCCACACCCGCGTCGATCAGGTTCGGGCCGCGCGCGAAGCCGAGCTCGCGGACCTCGTGGCTGAGGCGCGCAACCACGGGGTCGTCGCGCAGTTTCTTATTTGGGAAGGCGACGCAGGGGCGGCGGTTGTTGAGGCGGCCGAATCGGAACGCGCCGACCTCGTCGTCGTCGGGAGCCACGAACGCGGGCCTGTCGGGCGCTTCCTCCTCGGCAGCGTCTCCTCGTACGTCGTCGACCACGCGCGTCGACCGGTTGTCGTCATTCGGCCGGGCGAGCACCTCGACTACGCGGGGCCCGCGCAGTCCGCTCATAGCGCGAGTCCGCAAGCGCCAACCCAGCCATCGCGTCGGAGAGCGACACGGAAGTCAACAAAAGGAAGGAGCTCACGATGCACCGCGCACGAGTGACCGCGCTGTCGATCATCCCCGTCATCGTCTTCGGACTGGCGGGCTGTTCCGGTGCGTCCACGTCAACGCCGGGCTGGACATACAGCCCAACATCTGCCCAGCCGACGGCGCCAGTCGCTACCTTGGCTCCCGCAGCGAGCTCCGTATCGTCGCCGGCGAGAGGGCCGGAGGCGGTCACTCTCTCCGAGTGGAAGGTCGATGTCGCGAGCACCCTCAATGCCGGTACGACGACCTTGAACATTTCTAACAACGGCACAATCGAGCACGAGCTCCTGGTGTTCAAGAGCGACCTCGCCCCGTCCGCCTACCCGACCGATGCGGCCGGCGACATCAAGGAGGACGGCGCTGGGATCACCCTGGTCAGCGATGGCGACAACATCGCTGTCGGGGGTGCGCAGGCGCGGACGATCGACCTCGCGCCTGGAACCTATCTCTTCGTGTGCAACATCCCGGGACACTTTAAGGCGGGCATGTTCCTGGTCGTGACGGTTACGCCGTAGACCGCGAGACCGCACACGACGCGAACTGATGGCCCACGCGCCAGCGGTCGGAAGGGTGCCGGCGGATCTGCGGTGCGGCCCACGAGTGTTCGACGACGTTTGAGTAAGCCTCCTCGCGAGATGGTGTTGCCGACACCTCGGCCGTTGGAGGGTTCTCTCCTGGGCCCCACATCACGCGATGGTTTCGTCGTCGATCGTCTGCAGGTTGTGCTCGGCGGCCCTCAGGATCGCGCCTTCGAGCTCCGGTGACTCGTCGAGGAGCGACCGAAACTGCTCGTTGGTGATCGACAGGACGCGAGTCGGCTCCGCCGCGATCGCCGTTGCCGTGCGTGGGCCCGCATCGACCAGGGCGATCGAGCCGAAGAAGTCGCCCGGCCCCAGCGTGTTGATGAGTCGCCCGCCGCGTTCGATTCGAACACTGCCCGACTCGACGACGAAGAAGTAGCCCTCGTGCCGGCCCTCGTGGGTCAACGCCGAGCCTGCGGGGACGTCGGCTGCCCCGGCGAGGTCGGCGAGCCTGACCAGGACGTCACGCGGGACATCGGCAAACAGCGGGACCTGGGTGAGCAGCTCGAGCTTGCCCTCCATCGATCAACCCTCCTCGCCCTGAGCATACCCAGCCGAATCAACCGGGCCACAATGGGGCCGCGATGGAGGCTCGAGCGTGACCGATCGACCGCCGTGCGACTGCGGCTGCGCGAACGTGTTCTCGACCCGGGAGGCCGACAACGACCTGAAGCGGTATCGCCGCGAAGGGCCCGAGCCATCGACGAAGGCCCTGATCGATTCACTGCTCGCGGAGGGCGTCGACGGGTCGGCCCTGCTCGACATCGGCGCCGGGATCGGGGCGATCCAGCTCGGTCTGCTGCCAGCCGGCCTGGCCCGCGCCGACTCCGTCGACGCGACCGAGGCCTACGTGGTCGCGGCACGGGACGAGGCCACTCGACGCGGCTTCGGCGACCGCGTCACAGGCCGGGTCGCGGACTTCGTTGCGGTTGCCGGGGAGATCCCCACCGCTGACGTGGTTACGCTCGACAAGGTCGTCTGCTGCTACGCCGACATGCCCGCGCTGCTCGGGTCCGCGGCCGATCGGGCTCGACGAGTCATGGGGCTCGTGTATCCGCGCGAGACGTGGTGGAACCGGCTCGGCTCGCGCGCGTTTGCCGCCTGGGGCTGGCTGACGCGGGACGCGACGCGGTGGCACATTCATCCCGTTGCCGACATCGACGCGGTCCTCCGAGGCGCAGGCTTCGAGCGGCACGACGTGCAGCGTGAGTTCATCTGGCAGATCGCCCTGTACCGGCGCCGAACTGCCACCTCGGAGGTTGCCGCGGCCCGTCCCTGACGCTCTCTTGGCGCGCCCGCGGCCTGGCAACGTCCGCAAGATCGACAGCCACAGCGGCGCATGGCCCAGGCACAAATTCGAATCGGCGCAGGCGTACTCCGCGAAGCTCGAACCAAGGGCTGAGCGGAAGGGAAGGGCTCCGCGAGGTCCGGTCCACAACGGATAAAGCGCGGAGCCCAAGAGGCATACGCCCCATTCCTTGCAGGCGCAATTGCAGGGTGGTGTCCTCGGACACCGCCCGCGGTCGCGTCGCAGTTGCGTATTGCCGCTCGATCCCGCCCGACGTGGAGGGCTCGTCCGCCTCGTCGCCACCAACGCCCGGGACAGCCCCGGCCCTATCATCCGGGCGTGCCGCAGATCGACGAGCTGATCCGCATCGAGCCGATCTACCTCGGCCGCCTCGAGCGCCAGGGCGTGTTCACGACCGGGCTCCTCCTCGAGGTGACCGAGACGCCGACGCGGCGCCAGAACCTGGCCGACCAGGTCGGCGCAACCACCAATGACGTCCTGACGTGGCGCGACGAGGCGCAGATGCTGAACCTCGCCGGCTTCGGCTCGGCCGAGCATCGGCTCCTGAGCCAGAGCGGATTCGAGGGCCTGAAGGACATCCTCACCGTCGACGTCCCGACGTTCAGGCAGTACCTCGCCCGCGGCGCCGACGAGCTGAAGATGGAGCTGCCGACCGACCTTACGATCCAGGGCTGGTGGGATCAGGCGCACACCCTCGCGGAGTAGGCGTGCCTGGCCGACTGGGTGGTTTCCTCGCCGCCGCGGCGACGGCGCTGGTCATTCTCGGCGTCTCGATCCTGCCGTTCCTGTCGGACGCGTACATCCATGTCGAGCAGGAGCGCGCGGGGGCCGAACGCCTGACCGGATATGACGGCGAGTCGCTCAGGGCGGTCTCGGCCGCGATCGTCCACGACCTGCTCCTGGGCGGGGACTTCACGGTCCCCGACGTCAGCAGCGCACCCGCCCTGAATGAGCGTGAGCGTGCGCACATGCGCGACGTTCGGGGCGTATTCCAGGGCTTCTTCGCCCTGGTGGCGGGGTCGATCCTGGTCCTCGCCTGGCAGTTCAGGCGGCCGCGCCCATCTGACGCAAGGGCGGCAGCGTGGCGGGCGGTCGCTCGTGGCGCCCGTGGCCTCGGGATCGGCCTCGTGGTCGCCGGCGCGTTCGCGATCTTCGCCTTCGACGCGGCGTTCGAGGTCTTCCACCGTCTCTTCTTCAGTGCCGGGTCGTACTCGTTCGATCCGCGCACGGACCGGTTGGTCCAGCTCTTCCCGGAGCAGTTCTGGTCGGACACGGCGATCGCGGTCGGCGCGGCCGCGCTGGTGTTGGCCGTGTTGACCGTCGTGGTCGCCGGTCGGCGGGCGGGCGCGGCTCGCCGGGCAGCGGTCCTGTCGACCTCCGCGGTGCGGCCCTGATGGGCATTCCGATCGCGCGCGTCTTCGGTATCGAGATCCGGGTCCAGCTGGGCTGGGTGCTCGTGCTCGCGCTCATCGCGGTGATCGCGGTGGGCCAGCTCACCGCCGTCGACCCTGGGCTCGAGGCGGCGGTGGCCTGGGTGCTCGGGGGCCTGGTGGCGCTCGGCTTCTTCGTCAGCTCCATCTCGCACGATCTCGCCCACGCCCTCGTCGCCCGGCGAAGGGGTGTCGACGTCCAGACCATCGGCGTCGCGTTCTTCGGCGGCTCGACCCCGTTCGATCCTGCGTCGCCGAACCCCGGCGACGACGCGGCCATCGCGCTCTCGGGACCCCTGACGAGCATCGGCATCGCGGCCATCCTGTTCGGCGGATCGGTCGTCGTGGTGACGGTGAGTCGCGACTTCAACGCCGCGGCCGGCGTGCTCTCGGTGCTGGTGCTGCTGAACCTGCTCCTCGGCCTGGTGAATCTCGTGCCTGCCTACCCGCTCGACGGCGGCCGCATCGTTCGCGACCTGGCGTGGCGGCGCTCCGGCTCCGAACGGACGGGCTGGCGGGCCGCGTACGTAACGGGTCGCATCACGGGCCTCGTCGTCATCGCAATCGGGATCGCGCTCCTGCTGCCGCGGGGCGATGTGACCGGGGCGATGGTCGCGCTCACCGGCTGGTTCCTGATCCTGTCGTCGAACGCGGTCCGGGATCGCGTTCGGCTCGACGACCTCGTCGGTGGGCACGTGGTCAGTGAGGCGATGGACCCGGAACCCACGACGGTCCACCCGAGCCTCACGGTCGACACCTTCGCCGCCCAGCTGCTCGACGGCGCCTCGCCGGTGACCGCGGTACCGGTCGTGCAGGGTGACGAGGTGGTCGGGTTGCTCGGGATCGGGCAGGTTCGCCGCCTGCTTCCGGCGCGATGGGCCTCGACCAGGGTCGAGGACGTCATGGCCCGACCGCCGCGACTCACCTTTCTCGCGCCCGGCGACGCCCTCAAGAGCGCGCTCGAGCGGATCCAGCACGCCGGGCTCGACGGGCTGCCCGTGGTCGACGACGGCCGGCTCGCCGGGGTACTGACGCGGCGTGGCATCGCCGCGTTCGTCCAGGGGCGGAACAAGCCGGAACCCATCAAGCCGAACACCGAAGGCGGCAGCGCTTGAGGGAGCCGGGCGACGCGCTGCGCAGCGTGGAATCCGCCCGAGAGGCGATCCTCATGGCGATTCCGGGTCCGCTCCCAGAGGAGATCCTGCCAACCGAGCGTGGGTTAGCGAGAGTCCTGGCTCGGGACGTCGCCGCCGCGGTGACCCTGCCGCCCTGGGACAACTC
>CAYXVP010000032.1:0-13608 GCA_964468305.1 uncultured Anaerolinea sp.
GCTACCTGCTGCGGGTCTACTCGTGGCAGGCGATCCTCGGTGAGCGCGGCGCCCTCAACCAGGTCCTGATGGGCCTCGGCATCATCCACGAGCCGTCACTGCTCTTCGTCTACAACGACATCGGGACGTTCATCGTCCTGACGTACGTCTACCTGCCGTTCGCCGTCCTCGTCCTGTACGCGTCGCTCGAACGCTTCGACTTCACGCAGGTCACCGCGGCCCAGGACCTCGGTGCACGGCCGGACCAGGCGTTCCGACACGTGCTCATCCCGCAGATCCGGCCGGGAATCATCACCGCCTCGATCCTGGTCCTGATCCCGATTCTCGGTGAGTACCTGACCCCGACGATCGTCGGCGGTGCCTCGGGCCTCCTGATTGCGAATCTGATCTCGACCTTCTTCAAGAACGCCCTGTTTTCCGAGGGCGCGGCGATCGGCTTCATGATCGTGGGCCTGGTCACCCTGCTGCTCATCGTGTTCCGGCGCTACCTGCGCATCGAGGACGTGTACGCCCGTGGCTAGGGGGATCGATCCGCTTGAGACGATGCCCGTCAGCCGCAACGCGGCGGCGTTGCGCTGGGGCCTGCGCACGTGGTTCGCGATCATCTTCGCGTTCCTGTACCTGCCGATCGTGTTCATGATCGCGTTCTCGTTCGATGACTCCACGACTCCTGGGCTGCCGATCCAGGGGCCAACACTGCGCTGGTATGGAGTCATGCTCAACAACCGCGTCCTTCTGCGAGCGGTTGTCAACTCGGTGAGCGTCGCTTTCGTCGTCGCCGTCCTGGCGACAATCATCGGCACGATGGCCGCGTTCGGCCTGGTCCGCGGCCGGCTGCGCTACCCGAACGCGGTGCGCGTCCTCTTCACCCTGCCGATCATGGCCCCGGGCGTCCTGATCGGCATCTCGCTGCTCATCTTCTTCTCACGGGCGCTCCACATCGGGCTTTCGCTCGGCACGGTCATCGCCGGCCAGCTCGTGCTGACGGTCCCGTTCGTGGTGATCGTCGTCGCGGCGCGGCTCCAGGGCTTCGATCGCGCGCTCGAGTGGGCCGCCGCCGACCTCGGCGCGTCGCCGCGCCAGGCCATCCGCCACATCGTGCTGCCGCTCATCTCGCCCGCCATCCTCGCGGGGGCGCTGATCACGGTGACCCTGTCGATCGATGAGTTCGTCGTGACCTGGTTCACGATCGGCGCCCAGCCGACCGTGCCGACGTACATCTACACCCAGGTCAAGTTCGGCGTCACGCCGGAGGTCAATGCCGTTGCTACCGTCATGCTCGTGTCAACGTTGCTGATCGTCGGCGTCGCGTCCATCGTGCTGGGCCGCGCCAGACGGCTGTCGGGGCGACGCCGCGGCGGAGCGGGCCGCTGATGCAAGCGGCAAGCCGCTGATGCGCGCGGCGGTCTTCGAGGGTGAGGGCGTGCTCCGCCTCAAGGAGGTCCCCGAGCCGCGCGTCGACGCCGCCGATGACGTGCTCATCGAGGTCGACGCCTGCGGGATCTGCGGCACGGACCTCCAGATCCTCAACGTCCCCCCCGGCCACCCGGCCACACCCGGCACCGTGATGGGCCACGAGTTCATCGGCCACGTGGCGGCACTCGGCCCGGATGCCGCTGCCGCCGGGCTGGCCATCGGCCAGCGCGTCGCCGTGGATCCCGATGCCACGTGCGGCACGTGCCGCTTCTGTCGCGCCGGGCGGCCGGCCAACTGCGAGAACATCAAGGCTCTCGGGATCTTCCGGAACGGCGCCCTCGCGCCGCTGGCGAAGTCGCCGGCTCGGGCGGTCTACGCCGTTGCAGACGAGCCGCCGACCTCCGTCGCGGCGCTCATCGAACCGCTCGCCTGCGTCGTCAACGGGGCGAACCGCGCGAGCCCACGGCCGGGCGAATCGGCGCTCATCTACGGCGCGGGGCCGATCGGCTGCCTGTTCGCTGCCGTGTTCAAGGCGGCCGGCGTGTCGCCGATCGTCGTCATCGAGCCGACCGAGGCCCGGCGGACGGTCATCCGGGCGGTCGGCGCCGACGAAGCTCTCGCTCCGGACGCGTTCGAGGCGCGCCGGGCGGAGCTGTTCCCGGCAGGTGCCGACATCGTGGTCGACGCCGTCGGGACACGCTTCGCCGCTGCAGTGGGCGAGGCTGCCCTCGGCGGTCGGATCGTGCTCTTCGGCCAGAATGCCAATGCCCGGCCCGAGGTCCACCAGTACACCATCACCGCCCGATCGCTGACGGTCGTGGGCACGTACATCACGAACTTCACGTTCCCCCAAGCGATCCGGATGATCGAACAGCGCATCCTCAACCTGGCGCCGATGGTCACCCACGTGCTGCCCCTCGAGCGCCTGCATGAGGGCGTCGATCTCCTCCGATCCGGCGAGGCGACGAAGGTCGTGATCACACCCGGCGCCGGCTGACATGCCCGCGCCGGCGGCGTCCCCGGTCGTGTGGGAGTCGCTGCGGCCACTCGCCGACCCGTATCCCACCTTCCGCCGGCTCCGTGACGAGGCGCCGGTCTACCACGACGAGCAGCGGGACATATGGGCTCTTTCGCGATTCGACGACGTCTACGCGGCTGCGCGGGACTGGGAGACGTTCTCGACGAGTGCCGGCGGCACCGGCAACGACGTCGACGACACCTACCAGCTGTTCCTGCCGGCCGGCGACCTCGCCGGGACCGATCCCCCGCTCCACACCCGTCTCCGCGCCGCCCTGCGCCTCGCGTTCAGCCCGTCCGCGATCAAGACGAGGTTCGAGCCGATCGTGCGAGACCGCGTCCGGAGGCTGATCGATGCGTTCGCCGATGCGGCCACGGCGGATCTCGCACGGGACTTCGCGACGCCGCTGCCGGCGCTGACGATGTTCAGCTGGTTCGGCTTCCCGGTACGGGACCATGCCCAGCTGCTCGACTGGTTCCACGCGATGCTGCGACGCATCCCGGGACAGCGGGCGCTGCCGCCCGTGTCGCTGGCGGGCCGCGATCGGATGCGCGAGTACGTCCAGGCGGCTGCGGCTGAACGGCGGGCGAGGCCGCGCGAGGACCTGATGTCCTTCCTCGTCGCCGCGAACGAGGCCGGCGAGATCAGCGCCGACGAGATCCTCGGCGCCTCGATGCTCTTTTTCATGGCCGGGATCACGACGACGTCCGGCCTGCTCTCGAACTCACTCCTGCACCTGGCGACGTTCCCCGACCAGCGAGCGCGCATCGAGGCCGATCCGTCGATCATCCCGGCCGCCATCGAGGAGCTGCTCCGATACGACGCCCCCATCCAGACGCTCGCCCGGACGACAATCCGCGAGGTCGAGCTCCACGGAACGGTGGTCCCGGCCGGCGCGCACGTGGCCCTGCTCTTCGGCTCAGCCAACCGCGACGACCGGCGCTGGCCTGACCCGGACACGCTCGACGTCACGCGCACGCCGGAGCGGCACGTCGCCTTCGGCGAGGGGATCCATCACTGCCTCGGCGCGCCCCTGGCGCGGCTCGAGGGCAAGATCGTGCTGGAAGAGCTGCTCGGGCGAATCCCCGCATACGTCGTCAACGGCCCGGTCGAGCGGATCCCAACGCCGACCGACCGCGGCCTCGAACGCCTGCCTGTCGCGTTCGTTCGCTAGACGATCGTCGGGATCTTCGCGAACGGCTGTCCGAGGGCCTCCGGCCCCAGCGCGGAATAGCCGCCGTCGACGAGGAGCTCCGCGCCGGTGATGAACGAGGCGCGGTCCGATGCCAGGAAGGCCACCGCCTCGGCGACCTCCTCCGGGTCGGCGAGCCGGCCGAGCGGCTGGAACTCGGCGGCCAGGCTGTCCGCCCGCTCCCGGGTGCCGTAGCGGCGCTCGATGTTGCGGCTCCAGGTCCAGCCCGGCGAAACGGCGTTGACGCGGATGCCCCGCGGCGCGAGCTGGACGGCCGCACTGCGGACGAGCATGAGCAACGCAGCCTTCGTCGTGTTGTAGACGACGCGGGTGGGCTGGACGTGGCTGCCGCTGACCGAGGCGAGGTGGACGATCGCGCCGCCGCGGCCCATCCGGGCAGCCGCCTTCGCGGTGAGGATCGCCGCGGACGTCACGTTCACGTCGAGGATGCGATTCCATTCGCCGCGCGACGTGTCAAGTCGCTCGTCCTCGAACACGGCGGTGCCGCTGACGAGGATGTCCAGTCGCCCGAACCGATCGACCGCGGCGTCGACGAGCCGGTTCAGGTCTTCATCCTTCGCGACATCCGTCGGGACGAATGTCGCGCCGGCGCCGATGGCCGCGGCGGCCTCCGCGCCGTGCGCCTCGTCGCGATCGGCGAGCACGACGCTCGCGCCGGCGCCCGCCAGGGCCCGCCCGGTGGCGGCGCCGATGTACGACGCCCCGGCCGTCACGATGGCGACGCGGCCGTCGAGGTCGCCCACGTTCATACCCCGACCCGCTGGCGCCGCTTGCTCTCCTCCCAGCGGGAGCGTGCCTGGCGCACCTCCTCGCGCTCACTGACCTCGGGGATGCCGACCTCCCACCATGCGCCGCCCTCGGTCCAGGTGTACGGGTCGATCGGGACGACGATGACGTAGCTGCGGTCCGCGGCGCGGGCGCGTTCGAACGCCGCCGGGAGGTCCTCCGTCCCGTCGACCCGCTCCGCGATGGCGCCCATCGCTTCGGCGTGGCGGGCGAAGTCGACCTGGAGGTAGCGGCTGTGCCGGGTGGTCCGGAGCTGGTTGTTGAACTCGACGCCGCCGCTGTTGACCTGAAGGCGGTTGATCACGGCATAGCCGCCGTTGTCGCAGACTATGAAGATCACCTTCTGACCGGTCATCACGGTCGAGTAGATGTCCGAGTTCATCATCAGGTAGGAGCCGTCGCCGACCCAGGCGATCACCTCGCCCTTCGGCCGGGCCATTCGCGCTCCCCACGCCCCGGCGATCTCGTAGCCCATCGTCGAGTAGCCGTACTCGGCGTCGAACGTCCCGACGCCCTTGGCCCGCCAGCCCATCGACAGCTCGCCCGGCAGTCCGCCCGCCGCGGAGAGGCAGTAGTCGTCCTCGCCGACGAGGTCGTTGATCGTGGCGATGACCTCCGCGTAGGCGGGTGGCCCATCGTGGAGGCGGCCCTTCCACGAGTCGAGGTAGCGATGCCACTCGGCGATCTGCTGCTGTCCGAGCTCGAGCCAGTCCCCCGGCGCGCGCCACTCGCCGAGCGCCGCTCCGAGTGCCGCGAGGGTGACGCCTGCATCGCCCACGACCGGCTGCGCGCCCTGCTTGGTTGCGTCCCAGGCGGTCGTGTTGATCGAGACGAAGCGCACGTCCGGATCACCGAAAACAGCCCACGAGCCGGTCGTGAAGTCCTGCAGCCGGGTGCCGACCGCGAGGACGAGGTCCGCCCGCTCGGCGAGCGTGTTCGCGGAGCGGGAGCCCGTGACGCCGATCGGACCGACGTAATTCGGGTGGTCGTGCGTGAGCGTCGCCTTGCCCGCGACCGTTTCGGCGACGGGGAGGCGGAATCGCTCGACGAAGGTCCGCAGCTCGTCGACGGCGCCGGCGTAGTGGACGCCGCCGCCAGCGATCACGAGGGGCCGCTTCGAGCCCCTGAAGAGACCCGCGGCCGCCTCGACCTCGGCCGGGTCAGGCCCGGGACGGCGAATCGTGTGGACGCGCCGCTCGAAGAACCGGGTCGGGTAGTCGTAGGCCTCCGCGCCGATGTCCTGGGGCAGGGCGACGAAGGCAGGGCCGCGGGTGGCGGGATCGAGCATCACCGCGAGCGCCTGTGGCAGCGAGCGGACGACCTGCTCCGGGCGGGTGATGCGGTCCCAGTAGCGGACCACGGGCCGGAACGTGTCGGCGACCGTCACCGTCGGATCGTCGAAGTGCTCGACCTGCTGGAGGACCGGGTCGACGATCCGATGCTGGAATGTGTCGCCCGAGATCAGGAGGACCGGCAGCCGGTTGGCGTGCGCCGCCGCGGCAGCGGTGACGAGGTTCGTGCAGCCGGGCCCGATCGACGTCGTCGCGACCATGATCCGGCGGCCGCGCATGGCCTTGGCGTAGGCGAGCGCCGCGAGTGCCATCGACTGCTCGTTGTGGCCGCGCCACGTCGGCAGCGCGTCCTGGACCGGAGCGAGCGCCTCGCCGAGGCTCGTCACGTTGCCGTGACCGAAGATCGCGAAGACGCCGGCGAAGACGCCGACCTCCTCGCCGTCGACCATGGTCCGCTGCGCCAGCATCCAGCGGACGATCGCCTGCGCGGTCGTGAGCCTCACGGTCTTCATCGCTGCCCTCCTCGCGCTGGGGCCGCCCGGGCGCGCTCCAGGTGGCCGGTCATCGCCCCTCGCAGCAGCGGCTCGAGGCCCGTCGCGAAGTACGTCGCCCCACGACCGAGCCATTCCGCCGTCGCCGCCTCGCTCGCGGCCCAGATGCCGAGTGCCTTGCCGGACTTCACGATGGCGGCGGCGGCCCGTTCGAGCGCCGCGACCACATCCGGATGCGAGGCGTCGCCGGGGTGCCCCAGCGACTGCGACAGGTCGGTCGGCCCAAGGTAGAGGACGTCGACGCCGTCGATCGCCGCGTACGCCTCGATCGCGTCGACCGCCTCGCCGGTCTCGATGTGGATGACGACGAGCGTCTCGCGGTTTGCGTCGTCGACGTATGCCGCCAGCGGCTCGCGGAGGCCCCAGCGTGACGCACGCGTCCCGGCCAGCCCTCGCTCGCCCCGCGGCCAGTACTTCACGGAGCGGACGGCCGCCTCGGCCTCGGCGGGCGAGTTGACCCACGGGACGTGGACCCCACCGGCGCCGGTATCGAGGAAGCGGAGGATGACCTCCGGGCGGTTCGTGGTCGCGCGAACGAGCGCCGTCGTGCCATACGGCTCCACGGCCCTGCAGAGGTCCTCCACGTCCCGCGGCTGGAGCGTGCCGTGCTCCGCGTCGAAGACCAGGAAGTCCCAGCCGAGGAGCGCCGCGAACTCGGCGAGGGACGGCTCGGCGTAGCGGATGAAGCAGCCGAACACGGGCTCGCCCCGCTCGAGCTTCGCCTTCGTCTGGTTGACGAGCATCGTCACGCCTCGCCGATCCGGAGGCTCACGACGTCCTCCCACCGTTCGGACTCCCACGAGCGAGCCATCGCCGCCGCCACCGAGGCGTTGGCTAGGGCGTCGTCGAAGCCCGGGTGGTGCTGCCGCCCGCCGGCCACCGACCTGAGGAACTGGTACGCCTCGATCAGCTTGAGGTCCTCGTACCCGAGCGAGTTGCCGGAGCCTGGGACGATGCTGCCCTGATTCGGGTAGCTCTCGCCCGCGAGCACCTCGATGAAGCCGTTCTCCGGCTGCTCCTCGGGCAGGTAGAGCTGCAGCTGGTTCAGCTTCTCGTGGTCCCACGACGCCGCGCCCTTCGAGCCGTTGAGCTCGAAGGCCATCGAGCTCTGTGGCCCGAAGATCGAGCGGTCCGTCTCGAGCACGCCGCGGGCGCCGTTCCGGAACTGGACCAGGGCGCCGACGTAGTCCTCGTTTGTCACGGCGCCGGTCGGGTCGCCGGGCCGGCCGCGGGCATAGTGGCTCGCCGCTCCGGGCGTCGGCAGCGGCCGCTCCCGGACGAACGTCTCCCGGACCGCGACGACGCGGGTGATCGGACCCGCCAGGAACTGGGCCATGTCGATCGCATGGGACATCAGATCGGACAACGCCCCGTAGCCCGCCTCCTCCTGGAGGTAGCGCCAGGACAGGAGCCCCAGGCGATCCCGACCGTACATCGAGAAGAACCTGCCGCGATAGTGGGTCAGCTCGCCGAGGCGGCCGTCCGTGATCAGCTGCCGTGTGTGCTGCACCAGTGGGGCCCAGCGGTAGTTGTAGCCGCAGCCGCTGACGATCCCGGCGGTCCGACCCGCCTTCTCGATGGCTGCCGTCGCGGCCGGATCGACACCGACCGGCTTCTCGCAGGCGATGTGCTTGCCGGCGGCCGCGGCCGCTTCGACGAGCTCGCGGTGCAGCACGTTCGGCGCGGTGATGTCGACGACATCGACGTCGTCGCGGGCCATCAGCTCGCGCCAGTCGAGGAGCCCGTGCTCGAAACCGAAGCTGTCGACCGCGAGCCTGATCCGCTCGGGCACGTTGTCGGCCACGGCGACGAGGCGGGGCCGGATGCCGCCCTCGGGGAAGTAAACGGGAATGTCGCGATAGGCGCGAGAGTGCGCCTGGCCCATCCAGCCGAAGCCGACGATCCCGATGCCGATCGAAGTCGTCACGCCGAGCCCCTCACGCCCAGACCTCCGGGTTGACGAGGTGCTCCGGACGCCGGCCCTCGATCACGGCAACGGCCTGCGCCAGGGCCATCCGGAAGATCCGCGTCCTCGACTCGGGCGTGGCGGACGCGACGTGCGGCGTGACGATGACGTCGTCCCGCGCGAGGAGGGGATGATCCGCTGGCAGCGGCTCGGGATCCGTCACGTCGAGGCCCGCGCCGTGGAGGCGGCCGGCCTCGAGCGCGGCGAGCAAGGCCTCCCCGTCCACGAGGCCGCCACGCGCGGTGTTCACCAGGATGGCGCCGGGCTTCATGCGCGCGAGCTCCGGGCCGCCAATGAGGCCTCGCGACTGGCCGGTCAAGGGCACGTGCAGTGAGACGACGTCACTGAGGGACAGGAGCTCGCCGAGCGATGCCACGCGGGCCACCTCGGGCGGGAAGGCGGCCTCGGCGAGGTACGGATCGAATGCGGCAACCTGCATGCCGAGGGCCATGCCGCCGCGTGCGACGCGTCGGGCGATCCGGCCGAAGCCGACGAGTCCGAGGGTCTTGCCGTCCAGCTCCACCGCCCGATGGCGGCCGTAGTAGTCGCCGACGCCGGCGCGGAGCTTGGCCTCCGCTCGCTTGAGGCTCTTGGCGACGCCGAGCATGAGGGCGAGCGCATGCTCGGCCGTGGAGACCGTCGGGCCCTCCGGCGTGTTGCAGACCGCGATCCCGCGGCGAGTCGCCTCGGCCACGTCGACCGCGTCGTAGCCGATGCCGGTCCGGGCGATCACGCGGAGCCGTGGGGCGCGGTCCATCAGCGTCGCGTCGTAGCGGTAGGCGGAGGCGAGCGCGCCCTCGGCCCGCTCGAGCCCCGCGAAGGGCTCGTCGGGTGTCCCGGGCCCGAGCGCCGTGACGAGCCCCGCAACCTCCGCCACCAGCTCGCTCGGGACGGCCCGTTCGAACCAGACGCTCGGCAGCACCGGGTCGGTCATGCCGTGGCTCCAAAGGCCGGCTCCGGCAGGCCACGGACGCCGGCGTTGATCGCGAACACCCCGCCGGCGTCGGTCTGGCCGGCGGCGAGCGGCCGCGAACCGCCCTGCCCGATCGAGGTGACGAAGAGGACGTCGAGGGCCGCGCCGCCGAACGCCGGCATCGTCGGCTGCTCGACCGGCACGTCGATCCGGCGGTCGATGCGACCGTCGGGTCGAACGCGAAGCACCGCCCAGCCGTAGACGCAGGCGATCCAGTAGGCCGCATCCTCGTCGACGCAGGCCCCGTCCGGCCGGCCGGGCAGGGCCGCGAAGTCGAGGAAGCGCCGTTCATTGGCCGCCTCCCCGGTCGACAGGTCGTAGTCGAACGCCCAGACGGTGTCGCGCAGCGTGTCGGCGAAGTACATCGTCCGTCCGTCCGGCGAGAACGCGAGCCCGTTGGCGACGCCGACATCGCGGCGCGTCACCGTTGCCTGGCCGCTCGGCTCGACGCGATGCAGCAGCCCGCTGAAGCGGCCCGCTGAAGCCGGATCGAACATGCTGCCGACCCAGAACCGCCCTGCGGCGTCGCAGCGGCCGTCGTTGAGGCGGTTCCCGGTGCCCAAGGGTTCGAGGGTGATCCACGGCTCAAACGCGGCCGTGGCCCAGTCCACGAATGCGAGCCCGCCCTCCAGCGCGACGAGGAGCCGTCCGGGCTCGCCGGTCAGGGCGATCGATCCCGGCCGGCCTGGCAGGGGAAGAGCCTCGTCCGAGCCGCCGGCCGGGTCGTAGCGGTGCAGCGTGCGCCCGACGATGTCGATCCAGTACAGCCGGTCGTCGACGCCGCTCCACAGCGGGCACTCGCCGAGGAGCGCCCCGCCCGGCACCACGCACTCGACGGAGACTCCGCCCATCTCGGCTTAGCGGCCTCCGTCGAGCCGCTCGAGGAATGCGACGCTGGCGATCGCGTCGGCCTTCGGTCCCTCGCCTGGGAGCGGATCCGCGGCGAGCGACACGTCCTGCTCGAGGACGTACCAGCCTCGGTAGCCTCGTGACTCGAGCGTGCGGACGACGCCGCCGATGTCGACGCCACCCGCCCCGAGCGGGACGAACAGCCCGTCGAGCACTGCCTGGCGAAACGGGAGCTCGCCGGTTCGGACGCGCGCCGCCAGGAGCGGATCGACGTCCTTGAGATGCACGTGCAGGACCCGCTCGGGCGCTGCCCGCACGACGCCGACCGGGTCCGTGCCGGCGAGGTAGAGGTGGCCCGTGTCGACGCACAGGCCGATCGAGGATGACTCCAGCACCCGCGCGACGTCGTGCCCGTCCTCGATCGCCATGCTCCAGTGGGGATGCAGGGCGGTCTCGAGCCCGGCCTCGGCCACGAGGTCCTGGAGGCGTCGCAGGTTCTCGAAGAACACCGGCCACTCGTCCGTCGTGAGGTCGTAGCGCGCGTCGTAGCCGTCGTTGTGCGACGACGGCCCGAGGACGAGCACCTTCGCCCCGGTGGCGGCGAGCTGGCGGGCCGCACGCGCGACGTAGCTCAGCTCCGGCTCGACCCTGTCCCGGCGGTAGAGGAGCGCGGGCACGAAGCCGCCGATCACGCTCATGCCGTAGCCCGCCACGTACGTCTGGAGCTCGGACGGATCCGTCGGGAGGAAGCCATCCGGCCCGAGCTCGGTCGCAGCGAGGCCCGACTCGCGCATCTCCGAGAGGACCCGATCGCGAGCCATGAGGAAGCCCCAACCGGGAGACTCGTCGACACCCCAGGTGATCGGCGCACCGGCGACGCGCGCGAGCAGGTCGGACACTCGAAGTCCCTCTCCTCCGAGCCATGACGAGAGCGAATCCAGGGGCGCCGGCGTGGGCCCCGGACCTCGAGGAGTAGCCCCGGTTGACGGCCATGGTATCGGCTGATACGGTGCTGTGCAATCGCTTGCACAGAGGGGGAGGGCATGCCCGGTCCCGGCGTCGAGCTGATCGGCGAGGAGGAGATCGCCGAGGTTCTCGAGGTGCTCCGGAGCCGGCACCTGAGCCGCTACGGCCGCGCCGATGACCCGACCTTCGCCGGCAAGGTGCTGCGCCTCGAACGAGAGCTCGCGGGGCTCGCCGGCGTTCGTCACGGCCTCGGGCTGAGCGGTGGAGGATCGGCGGCAATCTACGTCGCGCTCCTGGGCCTCGGCATCGGGCCGGGCGACGAGGTGATCGTTCCCGGCTTCACGTTCGTCGCCTCCATCTCGGCCATCGTCTACGCCCGCGCGGTGCCGGTCCTGGCCGAGATCGACGAGAGCTTCAACCTCGACCCGGCCGACGTCGAGGCGAGGATCACGTCGCGAACGAAGGCGATCCTCGCCGTGCACATGCTCGGGAGCGTCGCCCGCCTCGATGAGCTGAAGGACGTCGCCGACCGCCACGGGATCGCGCTCATCGAGGACTGTGCCCAGGCCTTCGGGGCCACCTACCAGGGGCAGGGTGTCGGCGGCGTTGGGACGATCGGGACGTATTCGTTCAACGAGTACAAGACGATCACGTGCGGCGACGGAGGCCTCCTCGTGACCGACGACGACGCCATCTTCCGGCGCTGCTTCGCGGTCCACGACCAGGGCCACGAGCCGTTTCGGGAGGGCTCGCGCTACGCCGAGCGACCGTTCCTGGGGCTGAACTTCCGGATGACCGAGCTCTCCGCGGCCGTGCTGCTCGGCCAACTCCGGAGGCTGGACACGATTCGGGACCACCTCCGCGCCAACAAGGCGATTGTGGTGGACGCCCTGAGCGACCTGCCGGGCCTGGAATTCCGGGACGAGGTCGACCCGGAGGGGGACCTCGCCACGCATTGTGTGGTGCTGTTCCCGTCGCCCGAGATCGCGCGGCAGGTCGCCGCGGACCTTGGCTCGATCACCCTCGACTCGTCCGGCTGGCACGTCTACTCGAACATGGAGCACGTCCTCGAGCGGCGCACCCCCGGTGGGCGCGGCTGCCCGTTCGACTGCGAGTGCTACAGCACCGGCAGCGTGGCCTACCGACGCGGCATGCTCCCGCGGACGGATGACCTACTCGGCCGCTCGATCAGCTTCGGCATCGGCGTGTACGACACGAACCTCGCCCCCTTTGGCCTGACGATGCGCGACGACGCGACCGTCGCGCACGAACGGGCCGGGCGGTTCCGCGAAGCGGCCGCGACCTACCTCGGCAGCTGAGACGATGGCGGGGCCGGCCGACATCGGCGTCGGGCTCGCCGGCTACGGGCTCGCCGGCCGCTCGTTCCACGCCCCGTTCCTGGCGACCGTCCCGGGCCTACGGCTGGCGGCCATCGCGACGCAGGACCCGAGCCGGCGGGCCCACGCCCGGGCGGAGCATCCGGAGGCCGCGCTCGTCCGGTCCGCCGACGAGCTCATCGATCGCCCCGACGTACAGCTGGTTGTCGTCGCCGCGCCCAACAGCCTCCACGCGCCGCTTGCGACGAGGGCGCTCCAAGCGGGTCGCCACGTCGTCGTCGACAAGCCGATCGCGTTGAGCGTCCCCGATGCGGAGGAGCTCGTCGAGGTGGCCGACCGCTCGGGTCGCCTCCTGACGGTATTCCAGAATCGCCGCTGGGACGGCGACTTCCTGACGCTCCGGCGGCTGATCGCAGAGGGCCGCGTCGGCGACGTCGACAGCCTCGAGACGAGGTTTGAGCGATTCACGGGCGTGGGTCCCGAGTGGCGCGAGCTCGCGCACGAGGCCGGCGGACCCCTCCGCGATCTCGGCACCCATCTCGTCGATCAGGCGCTCGTGCTCTTCGGCCCGGCCAGGCGCGTGTGGGCCCAGATCGACCGGCGGCGGCCGGCAGGAGCGGTCGAGGATTCGGTCTTTCTTGCTATCGACCACGCGAACGGTGTGCATACCCGGGCCTGGACGTCGCTCATCGCCAGCCGGCCTGGGCCCCGCCTGCGGCTGCGTGGCCTCGCCGGCGAATACGTCAAGGAGGGGCTCGACATCCAGGAATCCCAGCTCGTCTCCGGGATGTCGCCAAACGCGCCCGGGTTTGGCGTCGACCCACCCGAGCGGTGGGGCACGCTCCATCTCGGGAACGGGACGTCCGCCGCGGTACAGACGGAGCGAGGTCGCTACGCGGCGTTTTACGAAGGGCTGCGCGACGCGATCGGCGGCGGCACGCAGCCGCCGGTCGAGCCGCGCGACGTCATCGTCGGCCTGCGGCTGCTCGAGGCGGCCGAGCGAGCCGCCTCGACGGGCGCCGTCCAGATCCTCGGCGAGGCCTGAGGGATGGCGCCGGTCGTTGGACTGGCCCTGGTCGGATGCGGCCGCATGGGCTCGATCCTCGCCAGGGCGATCGTTCGAGGGGTGCCCGGCGCCCGGCTGGTGGCTTTGGCCGATGTCGACGTCGCGGCCGCGCGCCGGCTCGCCTCGGAGCTGGGCGTCGCCGTGGCGGCCGAATCCGGCGCGGAGGTGGCGGCAC
>CAYXVP010000033.1:0-13354 GCA_964468305.1 uncultured Anaerolinea sp.
ACCGCGTTCTTTCGCTCAGATGGCGTTCCGCGCGCTGATCTACACAAACCCGTTCGATGATGAAGGTGAGGAGATCATCCCTCGCGTGTGGCTGTGACAGCCGGGTGAGGAGCGCCGCCGATCGCCCTGCCCGGTTCAAGTGCGCCGGGCTCCGTGAAGATGGTCAGACGCATCCATGCTGTGCCACCGATGGAGACTGCGCCGAGGCAAGCGAAGCAATGGCCAATAACAACGGAACAAGATGATTTCTCACGCTCGCTATCATAGCAAGCATACGTGTCCAGTATGATAAAGAAGACGGAGGTGAGCATGAGCGCGACCACGAACGTCAGCCGTCGTAATTTCTTGCGGACCGCTGCCGGCGGTCTGGCTCTCGGCTTCGTTTGGCCGGAGCGTACAAAGCTCGCGGCTCAGGCTGTCGGGGTCCCGCCTCCGAACCTGTTCGCGCCGCCGGCGGTTTGGCGCTTCCTAGAGGGCGCGGTCGGGCTCGTCGCGGTGGTCGCCCTCGTCCTGGACCGGCGGGCGTCGCCGGGGGACCTCGGCTTCCGGCGCGGCTCGGGTCCCGTCCGGGCGTTCGCGGTCGCCGCGGTGCTCGTGATCACGCCGCTGGCGCTGTCGTTCGGCACGCTCGTCGGCGGGCCGCTCGGCGGCGTGTTCTTCGGCGGCTACACGCTCGATACGTCGCAGCCCGCGGCGTTCCTGCCGGCCCTCGTGTTCGCGGTCTCGAACTCGCTGGCCGAGGAGCTCGCCTATCGCGGCGCCATGCGGACCTGGCTGACGCCGGGGCTCGGCGTGGTCGGCGCCAATCTCGCCCAGGCGATCGTGTTCGGGCTGTCGCACGCCGGCGACGACTTCGTCGGTGCAGGGGCGGCGATCCCGACCATGGCGGCCATGATCCTGCTCGGCTTCTTCGGCGGGTTCATCGCCCGGGGGACCCGTTCGCGGACGCGGCCCCTGGCGCTGCACACCGCGGCCGACATCCCGCTGTACTTCTACTGGGCTTGCCGCCTCGCCTAGGATCGCGAGGGGTCGATGTTCATCCGCCTCGCGGTTCTCGTCGCCACCATCCTCGTCGCCGTCGTCGTCGGTCTGGTTCTCGCCGCGATCCTGTTCCCGCCGCCGACTGCCGGCGTGCGCCTCGCCGGCGTGACCGTGGCGATCGGCGGCTACACGCTCGACCAGCCAGCGGCGCCGGCCTCGGATCGCCATCGAATCGACGTGACCCTCGTCATCGACAGCCCGCGCGCGATCGACGCGTGCCTGGCGTTCGCGATCGACGCGCCGTTCGCGGGTCGGCGGCTCGTACCGGCGACCGAAGGCTGTCTCCGGCCCCGGGCCGGGCGGCAGACGGTCAGCGTGTCGTCGCCCCCCCTGACCGACGACGACCTCGCGTTCCCGTCCACCCCGCCCGTTTGGGGCGTCCGCGGCGGACGCGGCGGGCTGGTGTTCGAGGCGCTCGGGGTGTGCGTGGTCGAGCAGGCGGGCCCCGCCACTCTCGAGCTGCCGGCCCCCAATCCGCTGGGATCGTTCCCGCCGCTCGGTTCCTTCATCCCGATCCCGATCTTCTCGTTCGAGCCGATCCCGCAGCTCGGGTCACCCGGCGCGCGCTAGGCGCCGGGTGGCTTCGGCGTTACCCGCATCTCCAGGAACTCGGAGACGTGCATGAGACCCAGGAATTGGCGGACGACCGGCGGCATCAGCCGGCGGCTCGGGTCGTGGACCAGGCGAGGACCGATGAGGCGCAGCGTTCGACCCCCGGTGACGAGGCGGCACTCGCCGGACGCGACGACGTTCTTGACCCACTGCACGTCCGGGCCGGAGGTCAGGGCGAAGACGTACTCGTCGCCGCGGCGGAAGACGTTCATCGGCGTCCGATACTCCTTGCCGGTCTTGCGCCCGCGGTACAGGAGGATCCCGAAGCCTGGCAGCCAGCCCGCGACGAGTCGGGTGACCGGGTTGACGAAGCGCCGCGTGAACGGGAGCAGGAACTGCAGGCGCGTCCGGCGAACCATCCATCGAGCATGCGCGCAAATCGGCGCGTCGGCCAGCCCGGATGGATGTGCGCGCGTCGCGGTGGGGCGAGTTGACTAAGTCGGACTAACCACGTACTGTCCGCGGCATGGAGAAGGCCGTCAATATCCACGAGGCGAAGACGCACCTCTCGCGGCTGGTCGAGCGGGTGGAGGCCGGCGAGGAGATCACCTTGGCGAGGGCTGGTCGGCCGGTCGCTCGATTGGTGCCGTACCGCCGCCCGGCGTTGCCACGTCGGCCGGGGACGCTTAAGGGCCGGATCTGGCTCGCACCGGATTGGGACTCGCCCGAGGTCAACGCCGAGATCGGCCGGCTGTTCGAGCCGTGATCCTGCTTCTCGATGCCCATGCCCTGATCTGGTGGCTCGACGGGGCGTCTACGCTCTCCCCAGACGCTCGCTCGGCGATGCGCGAGCCCCGAAACGATGTCCTGGTCTCTGCTGCATCGGTCTGGGAGCTCGCCATCAAGGCCGCCGCCGGCAAGCTCAGGATCGAGTCCGATCTCGTCCAGGCCGTCGACACCGCGGGGTTCAGCGGCGTCCCGATCACGCTGGAGGACGCACGCACCGCGGCCGCCCTTCCGCCGCACCATCGCGATCCATTCGACCGCATGCTCGTCGCCCAGGCTCGTCGGCTTGATGCCGTGATCGTCTCGAGGGACCGCGCCTTCGAGGCCTACGAGGTTCGCCAGCTGCTGGCCTGACGCCTCCGCTGGCCCAGTGGCACTTCCGATAAGATGAGTTATGTCTGCGTGGCCAAAGATCAGGATAGGTCACGCCCTGCGCGCGTGGGGCTCGGAGGCTCTTTTCGGGCAGATGCAAGCTGGGAGGCGTCTCGGATTTCTGGAATGAGATCTAGATCGGCTTTCGTCATCGCTTGGGCAATTGCGCGAGCGAGCTCGGCCTTTCGGGCTTGGAGCGCTGAATGGTCGCTCCGAACGGCGGCGAGGTTGATTAGCTCCGTTTCCTTGCTGAGGCCGGCCTTGGCATAGAGAGCGTCAGGTAGGTACTCCTCGAGCGACGAGGCTGGCAGCTCGACGAAGCGAGACCCTAGGGTCTTCCGTAGGCTGTCTGCTGTTGCCTTGTTGTCGGATGTAACTGCTCGATCGACGATCACAACGAGCAACTTTGCGTATGGCGAGTCGCCGGTGGTGATCGGTCGAACCATGGTCTCAATCGCGGCGGCCGTTACTTCGACCTTGGAGATCCCTCCTGCCGCAATCACCTTGACAGCGCCTGTGGAGGCCCCGGTGAGATCGAGCGCCCGTTCGACGATCGTCTGGTCTGATCCCCCCTCCACGACCATGAAGTTTCCGGGGAGCAGTAAGTCCTGGGTGTTGTTGCCCAGCAGCCTGTAAACGAGATCAAGCAGATCCGAGTCGTCGACAACGTTGCGGACAGTGGTCTCCCCTGCTTTGCGGCTGACGATCCGGACAGACGATTTGTCGGATCGATCGATGAGGAGGTGCGATTGGGTTGCAACCAGGAGAATTCTTCCGCCGGCCTCCCGAAGCAGGAGGTCGCGCAAGCCACGCGCCACAGTCGGCTCAAGCGAGGCTTCCGGCTCATCGATGAGAATGGCGCGGAGGCCCTTGTCTGAAATCGCAGCAAGGATCGGGAGCAAGGCCCGCAGGCCGGACCCTTGGAAATGTGCTTGAACGTCCTCAAAGTGGAGCTGCTGCGCTCCTTGGATCACGATCGGTGGGAGACCGAGCTCGGCCAAATAGGCGTCGACTGAGTTGATCTGCTTGATCAGATTGGTGTGTGTCATCAAGAGACGGGAGAGCTCCCCTGCTGGGAGTCCTCGCGAACCGTCGTGCGGCCAAATCGTTTCACCGCGGAGGCTCGACATATAACTGTCGTTCGCATCCGTGAGGGATCGCCCCGCGACTTCGAGGGTCGTTGGAAGAGTCGCCCGATCTGCCGGGATAAGCACGATCCGATTGGCGCCGAATTCGGGGTCGTCATACAGGACTCGAAAGGCGAGTTGCAATATGGCTGACTTGCCGGTGTTATTAGGACCGATCAGAGACGAGTAGCCTTCGTCGATTTCGATCTCGAAACCGGGATGTAGGGGTCCGAACCTGGCTGACGTGACAACGCGGCGCGTCTTCGAGCCAGCAGCCATGATTTCGAAAGTAGCACCACGATCTCGCGTCCGATTGAGGAGTCGGGACGGCTAGGGGGCGATGAGCACCTGGATAGTCAAACACGACAGACCCTGCGCAAGGTGCGGGAAGGTGCTTCGCGCCGGCGAGACTGCAGTTTGGGATCGGGGGGTTCGACAGATGCGATGCGTCCACTGCCCCACTATCCCGACAGCGAACCCGACTGCGAATTCGATCGGGACAGGAATCGCCGGCGGGTCGGCGCAGCGGCAGTATGAGCGGCTGGCATCGAAGCGCGACGAAGGGATCAAAGGCCGCTGGGGAAGTCGTGTTGGCGGTTGGATCATTCGATTTGCTGATGAGCCGCAATCGATCCGAGCCTGGGGACTCGGCGCTAAGGGTGAGAGACTGATGGGCGCTGCACTCCAAGGCGTGTCGGACCTTGTCGTCCTGAATGACCGAAGGGTCAAGGGCACGCTAGGCAACATTGACCACATCGCCATTGGACCTGCGGGCATCTTCGTCCTGGACGCCAAGGTCCGCCGGGGCTTCATCGACATCGTCGACAAGGGCCCGTTCTTCCGTTCCGACCTTCGGCTGATGATCGGCGGTCGCAACGAGTCGAAGCTCGCCGAGGGCATGGGCTGGCAGCTGAAGGCCGTCACGAACGCGCTCATCGATGCCAGCGTCGATCCCCTTCCGCCGGTCACCGCCGTGCTCTGCTTCATGGATCCGAGTTGGCCCATCTTCGGGCGTCCGAAGTCATTCGACGGCGTCCGAATCGAGTCGGACTCGTCGATCGTCAAGGTCCTCGGTGAGCCGGCGGCTCTCGCCGCAGCCGAGATCGATCGGCTCGCCCACATCCTCGCAAAGGCTCTGCCCGCGAAGTAGCGACTTCCCCCGCGCGATCAGCCGCGTGGGGCTCGCCGCATGCGCTCGAGCTCGCGGCGAAGGCGCTTGCTCGGACGGCCCTCCCCGCGGACCGCCTTGATCCCCGGCGCAATCTCGCGGATGACCGGCGGTGGGCTGTTATCGATGTAGCACGTCGCCGCGACCGGCGCGCCGACGCGCGTTTCGATCGGCCGCACGACCTCCACGATCCGTTCACGTTGGGCGATCAGCGCATGCACCACATCGCCGCCACGGACCTTCGTTGATGGCTTTGCCGGGTTGCCATTGACGCGAACGTGTCCACCTTCGCAGAGCTGCGTTGCCATCGGCCGGGTCTTGACGAGCCGAACCGCGCATAACCAGCGATCAATCCGGGTGTCGTCCGCCACGGGTCAGGTGTCGCCCGTTCGATACTCGCTGAGCTCGAACAGGTGACCGTCCGGGTCGCGGAGAAAGCAGCGCGTCTCGCTGCCGTTCGTGACCGGCGGGGTGATGAACTCCCCTCCCCTCGCGCGAAGCAGCTCGTAGGTCGCCTGGCAGTCGTCGACGCGGATCGTGAAGAGGTTGTCGCGCAGGTCCGGATCGGCGGGCGGGGCGAGGGTCACGGTCGGCTTGTCGTCGGTCGGTCCCCCACCCTCGACCAGCAGGAGCCAGGCGCCTGCGAAGCTCAGGACGACGGACGCGCCGTACTCGCGATAGAGGGTGGCGCCGAGCACGTCCGTGTACCAGGAACGGCTCCGCCCCGGATCGCGCACGACCAGGATTTGGGTCAGCGCGGTCTGGTCGGTGGGGAACACGCAACAAGGCTACAGCCGCTAGCCGCGGCGCCCAAACCTGCTTCGGACAACGTGGTCTCGCCAGCGGGACTACGCTCGGGAGGCGTTGACCGCCAGTTCCCGGCCCCCAGCCATCGTCGTCGACAAGCTCACGAAGCGGTTCGGCGAGCGCGTGGCGTTCCAGGACGTGACGTTCACGATCGAGCAGGGCGAGGTGTTCGGCTTCCTCGGGCCAAACGGCGCCGGCAAGACCACGACCGTCCGAACGCTCGGGACCCTCCTCTCCCCTACCTCGGGCTCGGCGACGGTCGCCGGTGTGCCGCTGGCGCCCGAGAACGGCGTCGAGATACGCAGCCGCATCGCGATCATGCCCGAGGCACCGGGCCTGTACCTGCGCCTGAGCGTGCGCGAGAACCTGGAGTGCTTCGCCGACCTGTACGAGGTCGATGAGCCCGCGCGGCGGATCGCGCGGGCGCTCGAGGCGGTCAACCTCACTGCGCGAGCCAACGACCCCTGCGGAACGCTGTCGAAGGGCCTGCGCCAGCGCGTCGGGCTGGCGCGGACGCTGCTCGGCGACCCGGAGATCCTGTTCCTCGATGAGCCGACCTCGGGCCTGGACCCGGTCGCGGCGCGCGAGGTCCACGAGCTGATCGGCGGCCTGCGCGAGCGCGGCCTCACGATCTTCCTGACGACGCACCGGCTCGAGGAGGCCGAGCGCCTCTGCGATCGAGTGGCGATCCTGAACACGACACTGCGGACGATCGGCCGGCCGGCGGACCTCCGCGACGGCCTGTTCAAGCGGTCGCTCACGGTGCGCACCGCGACGCCGCTCCCATCCCCCGGCGAGGTGTTCTCGGGTCAGCCGGCCGTGACCGGCTGGGAGCGCCCCTCCCCCACCGACGGCGAGGCCGACGATGGCCGCGGCACGTACGAGCTCGGGGTGTCGGACGCGACCGTCGCGGCGCCCGCGGTCACGCGCGCGCTCGTGGCCGCCGGCGCAGACGTCCTGTCGATCGCTGAATCTCGACGCTCGCTGCAGGACGTGTACCTCGAGCTTGTCGACGAGGATGTCGAGGCGGCGAAGCGATGATGCTGCTGGCTCGCGGCGTCCGTGGCATCGGCAAGCTGAGTCGTCGGCGGGTCTGGGCGATCGCCCGCAAGGAGCTGCGAGAGTACCGCCGCAACCGCTCTGTGCTCTACGCGATCGCGATCTTCCCGCTCGTCTTTCTCATCCAGCCGCTGATCTCGATCTTCCTCGCACCGGCCGGGGCCTCCGGCGAACTTCGTCACTCGAACGAGCTCCTGTACCTCCTCGGCATCCCGATCCTCGTTCCCGCGACGCTCGCGGCCTACGCGGTGGCCGGCGAGCGCACGCAGGGCTCGCTCGAGCCGGTCCTGACGACCCCGATCACGCGCGAGGAGTTCATCCTCGGCAAGGCAATAGCGGTGATTACGCCAGCGACCGTGGTGGCGTACATCGTGTACGCGGTCTTCCTCGTCGCGGTTGAGCTCTTCGCCCAGCCGGATGTCGCTGCGGCCATCGTGCAGGGCCAGGACGTCGTCGTGCAGCTGGTCTACACGCCGCTCCTTGCGGCGGCAGCTGCGTGGATCGGCCTGGCCATCTCGACGCGATCGAGCGACATCCGCGTCGCCCAGCAACTGAGCATCCTTGGCAACCTGCCGCTGGTCATCGGCGCGGTCCTGCTCGCGTTCGACATCGTCCACGTCACGACCGCGCTGCTGGTGGTGATCGGCGTGGTCATCGTCGCCTTCGACCTCCAGGCCTGGCGCATCGTCGCCCCGATGTTCGACCGGGAGCGGCTCATCACCGGCACGCGCTCCTGACGAAGTAAGCCCGTTGGGACCCGAGATGGGTCACAAACCCCGCAGCCCGGTAAGCGCCGCGCCGATCAGGCCCACCTCCGTGTTCGTGATGACGTGCACGGGAAGCTCCCGGAGGAACTCGGTGTCCCGACCCTTTGCTGCGAGGCGTTCGAGGAACGGCCCGGTCCGGAGCAGCGGCAGGATCCGGGACGTCATGCCACCGCCGAGGTAGAGACCGCCCGTTGCGTTGACTTTGAGCACGAGATTGCCTGCTTCTGCGCCAAGGATCGAGGTGAGCAGCGCAAGAGCTGCGCCGCACGCTTCGGCACCGTCTTTATTGTCAACGGCTGCCTCCACGATGACTCGCGTTGGATCATCTGCGGCGGCAAGCGCAGCGGCGAGCCAAGCCGGTTCGAATCCGCCACGCGCGTCGCGAACATGGGCGTACACCTCTGGGACAGCCGCTCCTGAGCACACCATCTCGGTGCTCACGTGAGGGAATCGCTCGAGCAGCGCCTGCAACAAGTCGAGCTCCATCGCCGTGCTGGGCGCGTACGACGCGTGGCCGCCCTCGGAAGCACACGCGATGTAGCCCGCTTCCGCTGGGATGAGGAAGGCCTCGCCGAGCCCTGTACCCCAGGCGATCACCGCGATCGGCCCCTTCGCGTGCGCCTTGCCACGGCGGAGGGCAACAACGTCCCTCGGGCGAAGCACGGGAACCGCGGCCGCCATGGCTTCGGCGTCATTCACGACGCGAAGTCGAGTCAGGCCGAGGCGCCCGCGGAGGTCGTCGGTTTCGATCGACCACGGCAGGCTGTCCGTTTCAACGCGCCCGTCGCGAATCGGCCCCGCGACGGCAATCACGGCTGAGCGAATGCTCGCGGCGGCGCCACCGAGGAACTCACCGATCAGCGTATTGAGGCTGCCCTGCTCAGTGGTGCTGAACTCACGCCAGACCAGGGGGTCGCGAGCGCCACGCTGGGGCGAGTAGAGGCCAAGGCGTGAGGTCGTGGCGCCGATGTCAGCCGCGAGCACCAACGGCGCGGTCGCGGTCACACGCCTCGTATCGCCTCGACATCCGCGGGCACGCCGCTGTCGTCACGAAAGCGCTCACGGCCCGACACGATCGTGGCAAAGAGGCGAGCGTCCTCATCGATGACCACGAAGTCCGCACGTTTGCCGGGCGTGATGCTGCCGACCCGATCGTCGATGCCAACCGCGACCGCTGGGTTCAACGTCGCGAGCCGAAGGGCGTCCTTCAGCGGCATTCCCACGAGATGCACGAGGTTCCAGACGCCGTGGATGACCGGCCAGACGGAGCTGGAAATCGTTCCGTCCAGGGCAGGGTCAACGCTCCGCAACCTGACGACACCTCCGCGCTTCATGAGCTTCACCCCCGTCCAATCGTATTCGCCGTCGATGATCCGGTCCGACCAGTCGTAGTCGCCGTCGGGTAGCCCCGCCGCAGCCTGCATGTCCGAGATCAGACAGATCTTGCCGAGGCCCTTGCAGCGAATGGCCACGTCCATGGCAATCGGATGGACGTGATGGCCATCGGCATTCAGCTCGCACATGAGGCTGTCGAACGTCAGGGCCGCGCCGACCGCGCCGGGTCGCCGGTGGTGGAGCCCGGTCATGACGTTGAAGAGATGGGTGACGTGGGTCACGCCGGCGTCGACCGCCTGGCGGAAGAGATCGTAGTCGGCGTCGCCGTGGCAGAACGACGCGACCACGCCGCTCGCCCGGATCGAACGGATCACAGCCAAGGCTCCAGGAAGGTCCGGCGAGACGTCCATGAGTCGGAGGTGACCGTCGGCAGCTTCCAGAAACTCGCGATACTTGCGGACATCGGCGCGCGGCGGCGGTTCCTCAGATTCACCCGGGAGGTACTTCGGAAACAGGAAGGCGCCCTCGTTGTGGATGCCCTCGATCATCGCGCCCTCATGCGGCGCATTGATCGCCTCAACGACCCCGCGAACACCCTCCAGATCGCCAGCAGTCGGTAGCCAGCTCGACGTGCCCGTGGTTACCAGCCAGCCGGAGATCGCTCGGACGGCATCGGCCCCTTCGCGCGCGAAGTGGCCGATCGCTCCGTGATTGTGGATGTCGATGAGGCCGGGGGCGAGGATGCGGTCGCCGAGATCCCACACCTGGTAGTCCGACGAGACCGCCGGTTCCGGCGACCGGATGACAGCTTCGATCCGGCCGTCGTCGATCAGGACCGTTCCGTTGCGGATCTCCTCGAGCGGGGTGATCACTCTGCCGGCACGGATCGCGCGCTTGCGGCTGGCGTTCACTCCTTGACCGCTCCGAGCGTGGCGCCGGCGATGAACTGGCGCTGGAGGACGGCGTAGGCCGCCACGACAGGGAATGCCACGATCACGCACGCCGCGGCCATCAGCGTGATGTCCGTCAGGTACTGGCCCTGGAAGAAGCTGATGCTCAGCGGCGCCGTCCGCAGCGACTCGGAGCTGATCATGATCAGCGGCATGAGGAAGTCGTTCCAGATCCACATGAAGTTGAGGGCCGCGAGCGTCACGATCGCCGGCAGGACGACAGGTGCGCCGACGGAGACGAGCGTCCGCCAGCTCGTTGCGCCGTCGACGAGAGCCGCGTCGACGAGCTCGCGCGGCAACGACCGGAACGCCGCCGCCATCCAGAACACGCCGAATGGCAGCTGATAGCCGATCTCGGTGACGACGATCGCCACGTAGCTGTCGGTGAGGCCGAAGGCGCGCCAGATGTAGTACAGCGGCAGCAGGCCGTCCTCGATCGGGATCATCAGGGCGAAGACGAACAGCGCGAGCACGGCGCCGCTATTCCTGAACCGTAGCGCGCCGATCCCGTACCCGGCGAGCACGGACAGCGCGGTCGTCACCGGCACCGCGACCAGCGCGACGATCGCGCTCGAGCCGAGCGACGACGCGAACGCACCGACGGTCCACGCCTTGCCGAGGTTGCCAAGCGTGAGGTCGGTGACCGACGTGATCGCGCCACCGACGCTGGCGTGGGCCTGCAGGGCCACGAGGATGATCCCGATGACCGGCGCCACGGCGAACGCGATCGCGATCGCAAGGACCCCATAGACAAGAAGGCGTTCGACGCCGCGACTTGTCACGAGCCGTCGTCGGCTGCCCGGCGCCTGGCCAGCCACAGCACGCCGAGGACGAGCAGCACAAGGACCACCGAGATCGTGATCCCAATCGCCGAAGCGGAACCCACTCGCCCGTGCAGGATCCCCCGCCGGTACACCTCGAGCACCGGCACGGCGGTCGCGTTGCCCGGGCCGCCCTTGGTCAGGTTGAAGATCAGCGCGAAGTTCCGGAACGAATCAATCAGGGTGACCACCACGGCGACCAGGAGCTCGTAGCGCAGACCGGGGATGGTCACGTGGCGGACCTCGCCCACGATCCCCGCCCCGTCGACCTTCGCTGCGTCGAACAGCTCGGGCGAGATGCGCTGAATGCCGGCGAGGAACAGGACCATCACGAGGCCGTATTCCATCCAGGTGGCGACGACACCGGTGGCCGGCAGCGCAAGGCTGAAGTCGCCGAGCCACGGCTTCGCCAGGCTCGACAGCCCGACCACGCTCAGGAGGCCGTTGAGCAGGCCGGTCGTCGGCTCGTAGACCAGCCGCCAGCCGACGGCCACGACGACGGGGGCGATGACCGCGGGGAGGAAGAGCAGCGTCCGCCACAGCGTCCGCAGCCGGCGGGTTATTCGCGACAGCACGATGGCAGTCGCGAGCCCGATCACAATCGGGATGGCCAGGGTGAAGACCGTCATCACGACGGCGTTGCCCATGGCGGTGATGACGATTGGGTCGCTCAGGAGCGCGGTGTAGTTCGCGAGGCCGACCACCTTGATCGGCCCGAGGCCGTCCCAACTGGTCAGCGACAGTCCGGCCGTCATCCCGAGCGGCACCAGCAGGACGAGCGCCAGGAACGCCACGGCCGGGAGGACGTACAGCACGCCCTCGAGACCGGACATGCCCACTGAACTCACCGAGCCCCGTCGCACGCGCGCGGCGGGGCTCGGTGCTGTCGTCGGGAGCGTCATCGCGTCAGTCTGATGACCCGACGGCGCCAGGACTAGGGCACGAACTGTGCGTATTGGCCCTGGACGTCGGTGGCGTACTGCTGGGGCGTGATCTGGCCCGCCACGAGCTGCTGCGACTCCGAGGACATGAAGTCGAGCAGGTTGGTCGCGGAGAAGTCGATGTACGGGACGATGGCATCATTCGGGGTGCTGGCCTTGGCCCACGCATCGAACACCGATTTCGTGAACGTGCTGGTCCCCGTATACGTGAAGTTCATCGCCGGGAGGCCGCCCTCGGCCACGTAGAGTTCTGAGGCGTACTGGCCGGTCCGCCAGTCGATGTAGCACGCGGCGAGGTCCTGGACCTTCGACTTGGACGAGATCCCGAAGGCCGTCCCGGGGCCGCCGGTCACGCTGAACGGCCCTCCCTCCGTGCCCGGCACGAGGATCATGTCGGCGCCATCGCCGAGCGCCTGGACGATCGGCGCTGAGAAGTACGTGCCCTGCAGGAAGTACAGCGCCTTGCCTGCGTTGAACTCGTCGATCGCGGCCTGCGCGGTCTTGCCGAGGTAGCCCTCGCCAAAGTAGCCCTTCTTGCCGTAGTCCTGCGCGATCGCGGCCGCGGCGACGTTCTCCGGGGTGTCGAAGCTCGCCGGCGCGGTGTGGTAGACGAGGTTGTTCAGCTGGTCGTTCGGGACCTTCAGGTTCTCGAACGTGGTGAACATGTGGATCGCGGGCCAGCCCTCGGAGACGCCCTGGACGATGGGCACGAGGCCCTTCCCCTTGGCGGCGGCGAGCGAGGCCTCGAAGTCGGCGAACGTCTTTGGCTCGCTCAGGCCGAGCGACGCCAGGTTGGCCTTGTGCACGAACAGCCCGACATACGTGGCGGTCGGCGCGACTGTATAGAGGCTTCCCGTCCCGTAGGTCTTGCCATCGGTCGAGAAACGCTGCTGGCGGTTGATGCCCTCGGGGAAGCGCTTGTCCCAGCCGTAGGCCGTCGCGTAGCTGTCGAGAGGCGCGATCAAGCCGGCCGCGACGAGTGGGCCGAGCAGCGCGTAGCCGCCGTTCGTGATGAGGATGTCCGGCGGGTTCGGCGCGGACGCCTGAAGCTTTTCGGTGGTCAGGATGTCGCTGAACGTCTTCGCCGTCCGGTTCAGCGTCACGTTCGGGTACTTGGCCTTGAACGCTGCGTCGAGCTTGGCGACGCCGGCGTCGGACAGGTTCTCGTTGAGGTCGTCCCAGTAGTTGAGCGTCACCGCAGCGGTCGTCATGTTCTGACAGTTCGGTTCGCGATCCGAGACCGCCGCGGCCGTTGTTGTCGGGGCCGCGCCGGTTGCGGCCGGCGTGGTGGCCACCGTGGGATTCGTGGTCGCCGGGTTCCCGCCGCAGGCGGTCGCCATCGCCGCGACGAACGCGAGCGCGACCGTCATCCAACCGTGCCGGCCTCCTGGGGAGCGGTTCATCGATGCCTCCTCCTGCGATCCCTGTTCACGACTCATCGCGCGATGTCATCGAGCTCGGCGAGGCGAACCGGCCGCCCGAGCTCCGCGGACCGATCTGCTGCGAAGATCAACTCGAACGCCTTCGATGCCTCGGGCAGGCTCGTCAGGGGCATGTCGACGCCGTCGTCGAGCGCGCCGAAGAACGCCCGGAACTGCTGGAGATACGGGTGGTGGACGACGTCCGCG
>CAYXVP010000034.1:0-13299 GCA_964468305.1 uncultured Anaerolinea sp.
CGGCGCGAAGAGCGCAGCAAGCGTGCTGCGCAAATTCGGCACGCTGGAGGAGGCTCGTGCGGCCATCGGCGACGCCCGCATGGGACCGCGGCCGATCTCGGACCTCGCGGAACGACGCCGATCGAGGGCGGCGGCCGAGCGCCCGGACGGCGACGGAGGCCCGGCGAAGGCCGGCTCGCCACGGGCCGCTGCCCCGCGCCGGGCCACCAGGCGACCGACCGGCCACGAGCTCGTGATCCGCGAGATTCGCGCCTCCGACGGCGACGAGCTGCGGCGGCTGTGGGCCGCCGTCGGTTTTCGTTCGCTCGGCGACGACGATCGAGGCCTGGGGCGCCTGGCCCGCCGGAATCCAGGGCTCGTGCTCGTCGCCACCGAGGGCGGGCGCATCGTGGCCTCGGCCCTCGGTGCCTTCGACGGTCGGCGCGGCTGGATCTACCATGTGACGACCGCCGCGGACCACCGCCGCCAAGGCATCGCCTCGAAGCTCGTCGATCAGATCGAGGCGAGCCTGGCCGACCTCGGCTGTCCGAAGGTCAACGTCATCGTGCGCGACGAGAGCGACGCCGGGCGGGCGTTCTGGGCGGCGCGCGGCTATGCCGTCAGCTCGGCGCAGCAGTTCGGCAAGGAGCTCGAGGCGCGCTGAATCGAGCCCGCGATCACCGGGCCGGTACGGCGACCGGCTCCTATGCTCTCGGGCGTGAGCCAGATCGGCGACGCCGTCCGCCAAGCCGGCGCCTATCTCACCGAACACCCCGACGAGGCGCGCTACCGCGATTCGGCCGCGGTCGCGCGACTCGGAAGCAATCTCAGGGTCGACGTGACCGGCCCTGGCGGCGAGAAGATCTCGACCGACATGCCGCGTGGCATCGGCGGCGGGGCGACGGTGCCCTCGCCGGGCTGGCTCCTTCGCGCCGCTGCGGCGGCCTGTGTCGCGGCCCTGATCGGCATCCGCGCGGCGAGCCTGGGCACGGACCTCCATCCAGGCGACGTCGAGGTCACGGTCGACAGCGAATCCGACGACAGGGGCATCCTCGGCCTCGACGACGACATCGACGCCGGCGCCCTCTCGCTCAAGGTCGTCGTCAGGTTCGGTGGGAGGCGCCCTCCCCATAGGGTGCGAACCGCGCTCGCCAGGTGGGCGCTGGACCACTGCCCGGTGACCGACACGGTCGCGCGAGCGGTGCCCATCGAGCTCGAGGTCCCCTGAACCTCACCGCGCGTCAGCCGCCGGAGACCGCCGGGATCACGTGGACCACGTCGTTTGGCGCCACGGGCGTCTCGAGCGTTGCCCGCTTGCCGCCGACGAAGACGTTGAGGTGCGTGCGCAGGGACGGCCCGGCGTCGAGCACGCGGTTGCGGATGCCCGGCACCTGGCGCTCCAGGTCGGCGATCACGTCGGCGACCGTGGCGCCGCTCGCCTCGAGGCGCCGCGGCGTGCCCGGGAACAGCCCGACGAGCGAGCGGGGGAGGCGGACGTCGGCCACGCTCAGTCGACGATCGCCGCCTCGACCGACCAGATCGCGGGCAGGTTGTCCGCGACCAGCGACCAGCTCTCGCCCTCGTCCCGGCTGCCGTACAGCTGGCCCGTGCTCGTCCCAAAGTAGACGCCGACGGGGTCGAGCGCGTCGACGGCCATGGCCTCGCGCAGCACCGCGATGTAGGCTTTGTCCTGGGGCAGCCCCGCGGTCGACTTCCGCCACGTCGCGCCGGCGTCGGTCGAGCGATACACGGCGGCGTGCCCGTCGACCATGAGCCGGCCCTGATCGGGCTCGGTCAGCGGGATCGTCCAGACCGTGTCCGGGTCGCGCGGATGGGCCACCATCGGGAAGCCGAACTGCGTCGGCAGGCCGGGAGTGATCTCGTCCCACTGGATCCCGCCGTTCGACGATCGGTAGACACCGCAGTGGTTCTGCTGGTACAGGAGCTCGCCGCCATCCGCGGCCATGACCAGCTTGTGGACGCACTGGCCGAACTCGGGCTCGGGGCCCGGGTCGAAGTCGGCGCGGACGCCCTTGTTGCGCAGCTCCCAGGTCGCCCCGCCGTCCTGGGTCTCGAAGGCGCCGACGGACGAGATCCCGACCCAGACGCGATCGGCGTCGGTCGGGTGGGGGACGATGGAGTGGAGGATCAGGCCGCCGTTGCCGGGCTGCCAGTCCGGTCGGGTTCGGTGGTTCGTCAGGCCCTCGACGTGCCGCCACGTCGCGCCTCCGTCGCTGCTCTTGAACAGGCCGGCCGGCTCGACGCCGGCGTACAACGCGTCCGGGCCCGCAGTCACGTTCCAGATCGTCGTGATCTTCGGCCCCTCGTCACCGTAGGTCAGGCCCTCGCTCGAGTGAGTCCACGTTCGGCCCAGGTCCTCGCTGCGCCACACGGCGGGTCCGTACCAGTTGCTCCCGCCGCCGGCAAGAACCGCGCCCGACGTCGGCTCGACGATCGCGTCGTGGATCGGCCAGCCCTCGCAGAGCGGCCCGCGAACGTCCCAGCGTCCGCGACTCGCGTCGCCGTCGAGCACGAACAGGCCCTTGCGGGTCCCGACGAGGAGGGCCACTCGGTCGGCCATGTCGTACCTCCGAAAATCTCGGCTCCGGACGCCACTGACGCGTCATCCTTGGTGCCCTCAGCCTACCCCACGGGCGCGCGGATGGAGCTCAGCATGACCCTCGGCCGACTCGACTACCTGTACACGCCAAGCGCCGACGTCGCCGCCGACCTGCGCTACTTCGTCGACGTCCTCGGCGCCGAGCTGGCCTTCGCCATCGAGGATGGCGGGGTGCGCGTGGCGATGGTGCAACTGGGCGGGCCGCCGGCCATCCTGCTCACGGATCACCTCGAGGGCGACCGGCCGATCCACCTCTTCCAGGTCGAGGACCTGGCCGAGGCGCGGCGCTCCCTCGAAGCGCGGGGCTGGCGCCATGAGCGGTCGATCGAGCTGCCGCCGGGTCCGGCGATCACCTTCCGCACCCCGGGCGGCCTGCGCCTCGCCATCTATGAGCCGGCTCGCCCATTCGTGGTCGAGTCGTTCAGGGGCCGGCGCGACTTCGGCTGACCTGCGCCTGCGCGGACCGGGTCTTAGACTCGGCCGCGACACGGAGAGGAGTGTTCGAACCATGCATGCCGTCGCCGAGCCGTCCGCCACGTTCCGGGGCTTCAAGCCGGAGGCCATCCAGTTCCTCGTCGACCTGGCCGCGAACAACGACCAGGCCTGGTTCCAGCCGCGCAAGGCGGAATACGAGCGGCTGTTGAAGGAGCCGTTCGAGGCGATGATCGCGGCCCTCGCCGACCGGCTGGAGGCTCGTGGCGTGCCCATGCTGGCCGACCCGAAGCGGTCCCCGTTCCGGATCTACCGGGACACCAGGTTCAGCAAGGACAAGTCGCCCTACAAGAGCCATCTCGGCGCCTCGTTTCCCTGGACCGAGGACGCGCCCGGGACCGAGGCAGGTGGCGGGCACGACGAGCGCGGCCACGGCAACGGCGGCTACTTCCACTTCCAGCCCGGCGAGATGTACGTCGGCGGCGGCTGCTGGCAGATGGAGCGGCCGCGACTCGAGGCCTTCCGAGCCGCCGTGCGCGACGAGCCGGGACGCGTCCGCGGGGCCCTCGAGGACCCAGCGTTCGTCGCCTGGTTCGGCGACGCCCACGGCCACGAGGAGTTGAAGCGATTTCCCCCCGGCTATCCGCAGGACCAGCCGCTCAGTCGGCTGTTCCTGTGGAAGGACGTCGTGTTCGGCCGGCCGATGTCGGACGCCGAGGTCCTGTCGCCGGACCTGCCGGACCGGCTGGCCGAGGGCTACGCAGCCGCGGCGCCCGTGTTCCGCTTCCTCGCCTCGCTCGACTGAGCACCGTCGATGCGCTTTCGGACGACCATGCAGATGGCCGGCAAGACGGCGCTCGGCTTCGAGATCCCGCCCGAGGTGGTGGACGCCCTCGGCGCCGGCAAGCGACCCCCCATCCTCGTGACGATCAATGGCTACACCTACCGCAACACGATCGCGGTCTACGGCGGCGTGTACCTCATCGGGGTGAGCGCCGAGAACCGGGCGCAAGCCGGGGTCAAAGGCGGCGACGAGGTCGACGTCGACCTCGAGCTCGACACCGCGCCGCGCGAGGTCGCGGTCCCGCCCGAGCTCCAGGCCGCGCTCGACGCCGATCCCGCCGCAAAGGCCACCTTCGATGGGCTGAGCTACTCCAACAAGAGCTGGCACGCGCTGCAGGTGACCGGGACGAACAACGTCGAGACGAGGGCCCGACGCCTTGAGAAGGCGATCGCCGCGCTGCGCGCCGGCAAGGTCAGATGACCGAGCTGACGTATATGGCCCCAGGCGCGGTCCTCACGGAGCGGGAGCACGTCGTCCCGCTCGACCATGCCCGGCCGGACGGCCCGAAGATCACCCTCTTCAGCCGCGAGCTCGCCGCGCCCGACGGCCGCGACCGGCCGTACCTGATCTTTCAGCAGGGCGGGCCCGGCGGCGAGGCGACGCGCCCGACGGCACCGCCGTCCGGCTGGCAGAAGCGCGCCATCGAGGACTACCGCGTCCTGCTCATCGACCAGCGCGGCACCGGCCGCTCGACCCCCGTCGGGGACATCCCGGGCGACACCCCCGAAGCCCAGGCGACGTACATGACATACCTGCGCGCGGACAGCATCGTGCGCGATGCCGAGCTGATCAGGAAGGAGCTCGGCGTCGATCGCTGGAGCATCCTCGGCCAGAGCTTCGGCGGGTTCTGCACCATGACCTACCTGTCGATCGCGCCCGGCGGCCTGCGCGAGGCGTTCCTGACCGGCGGGCTCTCGCCGATCGGCCGGTCACCGGACGAGGTCTACGGCGCGACGTGGAAGCGAGTCATCCAGCTCAACGAGTTCCACTTCGCGCGCTACCCGGAGGACCGGGCTCGAATCGCCGGCATCATCCGGCGCCTCGACGACGAGGACATCCGACTGCCGACCGGCGACCGCCTGACGAGCCGCCGCTTCCGCCAGATCGGGCTGAAGCTCGGCGACAGCGCCGGCCGCGAGCTCATTCACCACATCGTCGAGCTGCCGTTCGGCTCCCGCGCCTTCCTGCACGACCTGACCGACAGCGGCGGCCGTTTCGAGCGCAACCCGATCTACGCCACGCTGCACGAGTCGTCCTACGCCGACGGTTTCCCGACGCGCTGGTCGGCGCATCGCCTCACCCCGCCCGAGATCGCCGAACGCGGCTACCTGACTGCGGAGCAGGTGTTCCCGTGGATGTGGGACGACTACGCGGGTCTCAGGTCCCACAAGGCCGCAGCGAACATCCTCGCCGAGCATCCCTGGCCGAAGCTGTACGACGCCGAACAGCTCGCCCGCAACGACGTGCCGACCGCCGCGACGATCTACTCGAACGACCTCTACGTCGAGCGCGACTTTTCCGTCGAGACGGCGCGCCGGATCCGCGGCCTGCGAACGTGGGAGACCGACGAGTTCGAGCACAACGGCTTGCGGGCGGACGGCGAGAAGGTGCTCGCCCGGCTGATCGATCTCGTGCGGGGGCGGCTCTAGCCCGTCGCTTCAGGCGCTGACCGGCACCGCGAGGTCGACGGTGAGCCGGGTCTCGATCGAGCCGCTGATGGCGCCGAGCTCGTGGATGCCGCCATCGTCGGCGAAGACGTTGTCGGTCGTCAGGCTGACGCCCCGGATGTTCTGCACGCTCTGCTCGTACCCGGCGGTGGCGTACACCGCGTCGCAGATGTCCTGCGGCAGGGCGATCTGCGAGGTGGCGACCCTGTTGCCCGCGTTCTTGGCCGCGTCCAGGCTCGGGTAGACCTCGAAGTGGATGTGCGGCCACCGGCCGGTGTAGCAGGCCGGGAAGACGCTCCTGAAGGTCACGATCCCGTCCGACGCCGCGGCCTGCACGCCGCGAAGGTAGTTCTCGTTCTCGGCGCCCTGCGAGTAGAGCGAGTAGCGGCCCTGCTGGTCGCAATGCCACGCGTAGACCGCCGCGCCGTCGAAGGGCGCGCAGCTCCTGGCGAGATCGAGGATCGCGAGGCGGATCGTCAGTGGCACGCCGGTGGCGAGGGTGGTCGAGCTGCCGAAGCTCGAGCGGATGTCGGCGCGGACGACGCCGCTCTGGTTGAGCACGTCGGGCCCGTTCGTGCCGTCGCCCGGGTAGGGACCGGCCGTCTCCTCCGGGATCGGCGCCCCGCAGTCCGCAGTGCCGCCCGAGGCGGTGGCTGCCGCGGGCGTGGCGCTCGCCGCAGGCGTGGTACTCGCGGCCGGGCCACAGCCGGCGATGAACAGCCCCGTACCGACGGCCCCGAAGCTCAGCGCCCGCAGAACCTGGCGCCGGCTCAGCAGTGTCTCGACGTCGAACGCGAGGCCCTGGTCGTAGACGGGCTCGTCGGGGTGGGGAAGGGTACGGCCCTCGTAGGTCAGCGGACCGCGTCGGCGTCCGACGTAGGGGACGTGGATGTGGGAAGCAGCAGGCATCGGAACCTCCGTCTCGTCGTTTCCCGGGAAGGCTCCGGCCCTCGCCTGAGGATGGTCTGAGAGCGAGATGACGCCTAGAAGGCCCGCCGCAGCACGATCAGGCCGAGGAAGAACACGACGATCCCGATCGCGAGAACCTCGGGCGGCTGCGCCAGGATCGTGTGCGTCACGTCGTTGATGGTGTGCCCGATCGAGCTGAACAAGTCGACATGCGCGCCGCCGCTGACGGGCGTACCCGCGCCCGCACCGCCGCCGACCTGCCCGGCCGGGCCGTGCGAGATGCCGCCGCCGTACTCGACCATCGCGCGGACTCTACCTCGATCCGCCGCGCATGGAAATGGGATGGGCACGGATGCGCCCCGCCAGGACAGCCCTGGCGGGGCGCAGGAGCGCGCGCGAAGGCGGCTCAGCGCGGGGCGCCGGCCGGCTCCGCCATCGTCGCCAGGAGCTCGTCGAGGCGGTTGTAGCCGTCCTCGACGCCCTCGCCCATGCCGCTCTGGACCATGCCGTCCCGGTCAGCCAATGACTGGAAGACTGAGTGGACCCGCACCCGGCTCCGGCCGTTGTCCATGTCCTCGATCACGAGCTGGTCCAGCGAGACGTGGCCGGGCCAGCCGTCGAACTCGAACGTCTGGACCATGTTGTCGATGGCGGTGCTGTGGAAGACACCGTGGAACCCGAACGCGCCCTCGTCGTTCGCGTGGGTGTAGCGGTAGGCACCGCCTGGCCGGGCATCCCACTCGTCCAGCGTCATCCTGTACTTGCGCGGGCCGAGCCACTGGACGATGAGCTCCGGCTCGAGGAACGCGCGATGTACGAGCGCCGCGGGAGCGTCGAACTCCCGCTCCGTGTCGACGAATGGCTGCCCCGCGGGCGCCGTGATCACGGTCTTCACGATCGTTTCCTTCCTCTCTGCTTCCTGGCCTTCCTGGACTGCTTCGTTGACTTGGGCTGTTTCTCGGCCGGGGCCTCGCCCGTGGCCGCTTGACGGCGCTGGAGCGAAGCGAGCAGCTCGTCGAGCTGGTCATAGCGCTCATCCCAATAGGCCTGGTAGCGGGCCAGCCAGGCCGTCGCGTCGCGAAGCGGGTCGGCCTCCAGGTGGCTCAGCCGGGCCGTCGCGCGCCGGCTGCGCGAGATCAACCCCGCGCTCTCGAGCACCTTCAGGTGGCGGGAGACCGCCGGCTGCGACATGGGGAATGGGGCCGCGAGGTCGCGGACCGCGAGGTCGCCGTCCGCAAGGCGGGCGAGGATCGCCCGGCGGGTCGGATCGGCCAACGCCCCGAAGACCGCGCTCAGCTGGTCCACACTCTCCCCTTGCGTCTGTCCATAACGTATGTATTATGGAACGTGGTGGTTATTTAACAACCGATTGGCGGGCATGTCAAGCAGGGACGTGTACGGTTCAGCCATCGCGAAGAAGGAGGTCAGCTCATGGACAAGATCAGCCCGTGCCTGTGGTTCGATGGCGACGCGGAAGAGGCGGCCCGGTTCTACACCTCGCTGTTCCCGAACAGCAGCATCGATCGCGTCGACAGCGCGGCGGCCGAGACACCGAGCGGCCCCGAGGGATCGATCCTCAGCGTCAACTTCACCCTCGACGGCAGATCGTTCATCGTGCTCAACGGCGGTCCTGAGTTCCCATTCACGGAAGCGATCTCGCTCTCGATCGACTGCGACGGCCAGGCCGAGGTCGATCGCTGCTGGGAGGGGCTCCTCGCGGGCGGGGGCCAGCCGAGCGTTTGTGGCTGGCTCAAGGATCGCTTCGGACTGTCGTGGCAGGTCATCCCGCGGCAGCTGCCCGACATGCTCAGGAGCGATGACCGGGCCGCGGCGAGGCGCGCGATGGAGGCGATGCTGCGGATGGTCAAGATCGACGTCGCCGAGCTCGAGCGCGCGTATGCCGGCGAGGCAATGCCGGTCGGCTGAGCAGCCGCCGTCAGGAGTCAGGCCGGCGAGTGGGCCGCCTCGAACAGTGATGGCAGTCCGCCGCCGTGCCAGAAGACGACGCGGCGCCCGTCGAGCTGGCCTGACCGGACGAGCTCGATGAGTCCAGCGAGCCCCTTGGCGGTGTAGACCGGGTCGACGAGGATCCCCTCCGTCCGCGCGATGAGCTCGGTCGCGGCCCGTGAGGCGCTGGTCGGGACGCCGTAGCCGGGTCCGAGGGAGCGATCGTCGAGCTCGACCGCGTCGATCGGCGGCTCGATTCCGGCCATCGCGGCGAGGTCGCGGACCTTCGGCTCGATGACGTCCCGCAGCTCGGGACCGCCCTGATTGACCACGACGCCGATCACGCGCGGCGGGGGATCGAAGGCGACCTTCGCGCCGACGAGCAAGCCGGCCTGCGTCCCGCCGGTCGCGCTCGCGAGCACGATCGCAGCCGGCGTGACCGCCACCCGCTCGAGCTGCGCCGCCACCTCCAGCGCCGCGAGCACCTGGCCCCATGCGCCGACGACGGACGAGCCGCCGACCGGGATTACAGCGGCGTGGCGGCCCACGCCCTCGAGATCGCGCGCGACCTTGTCGACGAGGCTCTCCCGCTCGTCGCGGTCCTCCGTGGCCGCCTGGTGGACGGTGCCACCCAGGAGCTCGATGAGCTCGAGGTTCGGAGAGGGGAGCGGCGGCCCGCTGACGACGACGTGCACGGCCAGCCCGAGCCTGGCGCCCGCTGCGGCGGTGAGGCGGCAATGATTGGACCAGCGCCGACCCGACGTGACCACGGCGTCCGCCCCGTCGGCCAGCGCGGCGCCGAGCAGGAATTCCAGGTTGCGCACCTTGTTGCCCGAGAACACGAGCGGGCCGAGGTCCTCGCGCTTGATCCACAGGTCGACCGCCCCGCCGAGCGCGTCGGCAAGTCGAGGCAGCGGCTCGAGCGGCGTCGGGCCGTCGAGCAGCGCGACCCGGGGCAGCTCGGGCAGGACGAGGCGGCGCGTCGGCATCCCGGGATCGTATCGAGCCGCCGGTATCATCGGCCGGATGGCGAAGCGGATCGGGCCGTCCGAGTTCGTGGTCGGGACCGGGCAGAACTCGGACATGGAGCGGGCGATCGCGGTCTCGGCTCCGGTCGCCGGCTCGACGAGCCTGTACTCCTCGATCGTCACGACGGCCCCCGGCGGGAAGACGCGAGTCCATCACCACGGGCCCTGCGAGACCAGCATCTACATCGTTTCCGGCTCGGCGCGGTACACATGGGGCCCGACCGGACTCGAGCACGTCATGTCCGCGAGCGCCGGCGACTTCGTGTACATCCCCGCCGGCGAGGTCCACGTCGAGGAGAACGCTTCCTCGGATGCGCGCCTGGTCGTCGTGCTCACGCGGAACTGCCCCGACTCGCACGTGGTCTACGTCGATGGTGGGCCGGACGGGAGCGGTGACGTACCCGCCCCTTGCTGAGCTCCTGGCGGCCCACGGCCTGAGCGACGCCGCCGAGGAACCCCTGCCGAACGACGGCTGGTCCGGCGCTCGCATGACCCGTCTCACCAGGAGCGATGGCGCCTGCTTCGTGCTGAAGCGCGACGGCCTCGCGCTCGACTGGATCGCACGCGAGACGGGCGACGTCCCGGAGCTCAGGGAGGCGGCCCTCGCCCACGCCGGCCCCGAGCTGCCACTCCCGGTCAGGCTGCCCCACCTCGGCGTCGGCCGCGACGGCGACCTCATCTGCCTGCTCATGCCCGACCTCAGCGGGACCCTGCTGCGCTGGGAGTCGCCCGTCACCGAGGCGCAGCTGGAGCGTGTCCTTCAGGCCCTCGCTGCGCTGCACCGGGAGCCGTGGCAGCGCCGCCTGCCCGGCGGCTTTCCCTGGACCGACCTCCGACGACGCCTCCTCCTTCTGACCAGATCGTCGGCGGCCCGGTACGAGGCTGCCGGGAACCCGGTCGGAGCGCGGTTCCGCCACGGCTGGGATGCATTCGACCGCCACGCCCCGGCCGGGGGCCGGGAGCTCGTCGACCGCCTGACCGCCGACCCGGAGCCGCTCTTCCGGGCGCTCGGTCGGTTGCCTCCGGCCGGGCTCCACGGCGACCTGAAGCTTGGGAACGCCGGTCTCGACGCCGACGGCACGGTCTGGCTGATCGACTGGCAGATGACCCTCGTCGCCCCGGTCGCGGTCGAGATCGGCTGGTTCCTCGTCTGCAACGTCGCGGGGCTGCAGGTCCCACCCGACGAGGTGCTCGATCGCTACGGGCGGTGGGCGGGCGCCGCCGCGGACCCGGACTGGGTCGTCCAGCGCGACCTCGCGCTCGTCGTCGGGTTGTTGCTGCGCGGCTGGCGGAAGGGCCTCGACGCGGACGCGGGGCTCGTGACCGCCTGCGGCTGGAGCGCGGCGGATGACCTCGAGTGGTGGTCGCTCGAGGCGGCCGAGGCGGCTATGCGGCGCCTCTGACGCCTTCGGCGGGGGCCGCGACCGGCAGGCGCGTCGGCTGGGAGCGGGCGATGATCACACCGCCGATGGCGATCGCCCCGCCGAAGAAGGCGGCCGGCGCCGGCGCCTCACCGAGCAGCAGCCAGCCGATCGCGATCGCGATCGCGGGGGCGAGGTAGGTCAGGGAGCCGAGCCGGCCGGCGGCGGTATGACTCAGGGCGTAGGCCCACGTGCTGAAGGCGATCGCCGTCGGGAAGATTCCCAGGTAGGCGACCCAGGCGAGCGTCTGCGGCCGGGCGCCGGCCACGCCGACGACGAGCTGCGGCAGGAACGGCAGGCTGACGAGCGTGCCCACCGAGCAGGCCAGGAACGTGACCATGAGCCCGTTCACGCGCCGCAGCAACGGCTTCTGGATCGTCACCGCGATCGAGTAGACGGTCGCCGACACGAAGCACAGGCCGATCCCGAGCAATGTCGCGCCGCCGGGCTGGGCCCCGGACGTGGCGAGCGAGATCACGACGACGCCGGAGAAGGCGATGACGCAGCCGACGAGGAGCCGCGGCGGGAATCCCTCGCCCAGGAACAGCCCGCTCAGGATCGCGATGAGGATCGGGGCGACGTTCACGAGCATGGCGGCGGTCCCCGCATCGACCTCGCGCTCCGCGGCGTTCAGGGCCAGGAAGTAGATGCCGAACCAGAGCACGCCGATGGCGACGATCGGCACGAGGTCGCGACGTGCCGGCCAGGCCGGCCGGCGGATCGCGACGAGGATGCCCAGCGCGATCGAGGCGACGATCAGCCGGCCGAGGGCAAGGGCGCCGGGCGAAAGGTCGTCCGCGGCCGCACGGATGCCGACGAACGCCGATGCCCAGAAGGACACGGTCACAAGGCCGGCGCCGAGGGCGAGCCGATCGGTGCGGGTGTCGTGCGCCGTGGTATCGCGAACGGTCATCGAGCTGCTGCCCTCCCTCGAGCGCCGGAGGATATCCGAATCCAGAACACACTCCGCAGCGGCGGGGTTGCGCCGGGACTGGCATCATCGGGCCATGGATTGGACCCTGGAAGTCGTCATCCTGCCGGTCAGCGACATCGACCGCTCGATCGCGTTCTACCGCGACAGGGTCGGCTTCCACCTCGACCACGACACGAAGAACGAGCACATGCACGTCGTCCAGCTGACCCCGAACGGGTCAGGCTGTTCGATCGTGTTCGGCGACCTGCCGGCGCAGCGCGAGATGGTGCCCGGCTCGATCAAGGGTCTCCAGCTGGTCGTGTCCGACGCGCAGGCGGCGCGCCAGGAGCTGCTGGACCGCGGCGTGGAGGTCAGCGAGATCATGAAGTTCGACGATCGCGACGGCGGCACGTTCTTCGGCTTCGCCGATCCCGACGGCAATACCTGGGCCGTGCAGGAGCTCAGGGTCCGCGCTGAGAAGCCGCTGATCCCGGTCGAGCATCGCGGCCGCTTCGGCGCCTGAGCACGGATCGAACAGATGGTCAGAATGTGGAAAACCTGCTAGGGTTACTTGCCTAGATGCGGTAGCGGCGCTCCGGTCAGCGCCCCGGTCTCACCCACCATCCCCATTTCGACCCCATCGATCCGCCCTGACCGGTCCCAGCTGCAGAACGCAGCGGGTGGGCCGTCAGTCAGGAGCAATCTCCGCATGTCATTCGACAGCCTCGGGCTGAAGCCCGAGCTCCTCCGCGCCGCCCAGCGCGAGGGCTACACCGAGCCGACGCCCGTCCAGGTCGAGGCCATCCCCCACGTGCTCGCCCGGCGCGACGTCCTCGCGGGCGCCCAGACCGGCACGGGCAAGACCGCGGCCTTCGTGCTGCCGATCATCCAGCTGCTCCACGAGAACCGGCCGACCCCGCGACATCCGATCCGCGAGACGCGGACCCGGCGGCACTCGTTCGCCCCTCGTCCGCAGATCTCGAGCGGTCTCCCGATCCGGTGCCTCGTGCTCGCGCCGACGCGCGAGCTGGCACTCCAGGTCGACGAATTCGTGAAGACGTACGGTCGCGAGCGACCGGTCCGCTCCGCCGTCATCTACGGCGGCGTCGGCTACGAGGCCCAGTTCAAGGCGATCCAGGGCGGTCCCGAGATCGTCGTCGCGACGCCCGGCCGGCTGCTGGACATCCACGAGCAGGGCAAGATCGATCTTCGGTCGGTCGAGATCCTCGTCCTCGATGAAGCGGATCGAATGCTCGACATGGGCTTCATCCGCGACATTCGGAAGATCCTCGCGCTCCTGCCAGCGCGCCGCCAGAACCTTCTCTTCTCCGCCACCTTCTCGGACGACGTTCGATCACTGGCGGCAACATTCATGCAGGACGCCGCGCAGGTGCAGGTCGCGCGCCGCAACGCGCCGATCGAGCTGGTGAGGCAGGTCGTGTACCCGGTCGACCGGCGCCGCAAGCGGGAGCTCCTGAGCTACCTCGTTCGGAGCGGCCGGATCGACCGCGCGCTCGTCTTCACCCGGACCAAGCCCGG
>CAYXVP010000035.1:0-13285 GCA_964468305.1 uncultured Anaerolinea sp.
AGGCCCGCCAGCAACCCCTCGGGTCGTTCGCGGGCGATGACGGCCTCGATCGCGGGCACAGTCAGGGGCTCGAGGTAGACAGCGTCCGCGACCTCGGGGTCGGTCATGATCGTCGCCGGATTGCTGTTGACCAGCACCGTGCGGACGCCCTCGGCCCGGAGCGCGCGACACGCCTGGGTGCCCGCGTAGTCGAACTCGGCCGCCTGACCGATGACCACCGGCCCGGAGCCGATGATCAGGACCGAGGCGGGCTTGGCGGGCACGCGGTCAGGGCGGCGAGGAAGCGGTCGAAGACGGCGGGCGCGTCGGGCGGACCAGGAGCGCCTTCCGGGTGGTACTGGACGGTCTCGATCGGCAGCTCGGCGTGGCGCAGCCCCTCGACCGACCCATCGTTGAGGTTCACCTGGCTGACGCGGAAGCCGCCGGCGGTGGGCAACGCCTCGCCAACGACCTGGACCTCATGGTTCTGCGCCGTCACCTGGACGTAGCCGGTGTCCAGGTCGCGAACGGGGTGATTCGCGCCGTGGTGGCCGAACCGCAGGCGGCGCGTCTCGGCGCCGGCCGCCCGGCCGACGATCTGGTGGCCGAGGCAGATGCCCAGCAACGGTCGCCCCTCGTCGATCATGGCCCGCGCGAGCGCAACGGGGCCCGCGAGCCGCGCCGGGTCGCCGGGTCCGGGCGAGAGCACGACACCGGCGATGTCACTCCCGAGGACATCCGCGGCGGTCGCCGTATGGGGCAGCACCCGAACCCGGACGCCGCGCCGGCGGAGGCTCCGCACGATGTTCGCCTTGAGCCCGTAGTCGACGATCGCCACCAGCGGCGCGTCCTCGCCGACGCCGTGCTCGACCACCGCCGCAGGCGACACCTGCGCGACGAAGTCCTGGTCCTCCCAGCGAGGGACGACCGCGGCGCGGGCCACGGCTGCCGGCCGATCGAGCATGCCGGGCTCGAGGATCACGCCCCGGAGGCTGCCGTTCGCGCGCAGGTGTCGCGCCAACGCGCGCGTGTCCACGCCCGCAATCGCGGGAATGCCCGCGCCCCGGAGGAGCCCGGCCAGCTGGGCGCCGTCGTCGAGCACCGCGGCGGTCGCGTTGGCCACGACGAGCCCCCGGAGCCAGGGCCTGCTCGACTGGTCGTCGTCGGGCAGGCGGCCGTAGTTGCCGATCAGGGGGTAGGTCATGACCACGACCTGGCCGCCATAGGAGGGATCCGTGCAGACCTCCTGGTAGCCCGTCTGGCTGGTGTTCACGACGAGGTCGCCGCTGCCCGCGACCGGCGCGCCAAAGGCAATGCCGTCGAAGATCGCGCCGTCCTCGAGCGCGAGCAGCGCCGGGCCGAGGTCGCCGATGCGCGGATCGACGATGGCGCTGGAACGGGGCGATGGCGGCGCGTTCGGGGCGAGCGCAGGCACAACCATCGAGCCTCCTTCCCGGCCTCACGGGACCGGTTCGCCGGCCTCACGGGACCGGCTCCAAGGACGTCACCGAGGTTAGCAGACGTTTCCCTCCCGTTCGGCGCCGGTCCCTCTTTCGCCGGTACCCTCCGGGCATGAAACAGGTACGCAACCCCGAAACCGTTCATGCGCCGCTCGGGCGCTATGTCCACCAAATCGAAGTCAGTGGCGAGAGCCGAATCCTGTTCCTCTCCGGCCAGGTCGGCGTCGAGCCCGACGGCAACGTCCCAGTGGATCCGGTGAATCAGCTCGGCGTGGCGATCGCAAACGTCGTGCGCAACCTGGTCGCCGCCGGCTTCGAGATCACCGATCTCGTGAAGTTGACGACCTACGTCGTCGGCGAGATGGACCCGGTGGGCCGCCGCGCGGAGCTCGACCGGGTTCTCGGCTCGCACGTCACTACCAGCCCCCTCGTGTATGTTGCCGGGCTCGCGACCCCGGACTACAAAGCCCAGGGCCACCCCTGGGGGGCCCGCCCGGGTTTTCGGCTCGAACGTCCCAACAAGCACCCTCGGTTATGTGGCCGGGCTCGCGACCCGGACTACAAGGTCGAGGTCGACGCCTGGGCGGCTCGCGCCTGATCGGGCCCCGGCCCGTCGGCGCGGCTCGCAATCGCCCCTGACGGGGCCGCCTGCGCGGCTAGCACCTGCACCTGATCGGGCCGTCGGCTCGCACTCGCACCTGTCTACGGGCTCGTACTCGCGCCTTTCTGCCATACGCACATCGGAGGGACCTAAGCCAGAGGCGGCCGACGCCCGCCGCCCACCAGGTCGGCGACTCGATCGGGACGGACGGTCGGCCAAGAGCGACCGAGTCCCGTTATGGTGGCCGAATCGACGCTCCGAGCTGCCGAGCGTCCCAGGGATGTTCGTTTGGCAGGAAAATATGACGCGCGGGCGAGTACCTCAGGCGACTACGACCGTGTCTCTCTCAGCCTGCGACCGTGGCTCTCCCGATCACGCCCGCGCCGACCGTCTTGTTGGTGCGCTCGTCGACGAGGATGAACGCGCCGGTCTGGCGGTTGTCCTGGTAGGTGTCGACGAAGAGTGGCTGCGTGGTCCGCAGCCGAACCCGGCCGATCTCGTTGAGGCCCAGCTGGTCGACGCCCTCGACCCTGTGGAGCGTGTTCACGTCGATCCGGTAGGCGATGTCGCGGACGAGCGCGCGCGCCCAACGGGTCGTGTGCTTGATGGCGTACTTGCCACCGGTGGTCATCGGCGCCGTCTCGTCCATCCAACAGACCTGGGCGTCGATCTCCTGCGCGACGGTCGGCATGTTCTGTGGCCGGCAGAGCATGTCGCCGCGGCTGACGTCGAGGTGGTCGGCCAGCGTGACCGTGACCGCCATCGGCGGGAACGCCTCCTCGACCGGCCCGTCGGCGGTCTCGATCCGCTCGATCGTCGTCTCGAGTCCGCTCGGCAGGACCGTCACCGGATCGCCGGGCTTCAGCACGCCCGAGGCGACCGTTCCCGCATAGCCCCGGTAGTCGATCACCGTCTTCGATTGCGGTCGAATCACGTGCTGGACCGGAAAGCGCACGTCGACGAGGTTGCGATCGGAGGCGACGTACAACCGCTCGAGATGGCGAAGGAGCGGCAGCCCGTCGTACCAGGGCATGTTCTTCGATGAGCTGACGACGTTGTCGCCGTGGAGCGCCGAGATCGGGATGAACGAAAGGTCGCGGACACGCAGTCGCGTGGCAAACTCGACGAACTCCTCGCGAATCGACTCGAATGCGTCCTCGGACCAGTCGCCGAGGTCCATCTTGTTGACGCACAGCAGAATGTGCGGCACGCCGAGCAACGAGGCGATGAAGGCGTGGCGCCGGCTCTGCTCGGTGATGCCGCGGCGGGCGTCCAGGAGCAGCACCGCGACGTCCGCCGTCGAGGCGCCCGTGACCATGTTCCGGGTGTACTGGATGTGGCCGGGGGTGTCGGCGATGATGAATCGCCGCTTCGGCGTCGCGAAGAAACGGTAGGCGACGTCGATCGTGATCCCCTGCTCCCGCTCGGCTCGGAGTCCGTCGGTGAGCAGCGCCAGGTCGGTGTAGTCGTGGCCACGCTCGCGCGACACGCGCTCGACCGCCGCCAGCTGGTCGATGAACAGGGTCTTCGAGTCGAACAGGAGTCGCCCGATGAGGGTCGACTTGCCGTCGTCGACCGAACCCGCCGTCGCGAGCCGCAGCAGGTCCGTTTCGCGGGCTCGTCGCAGGGGCGGGCCCGCTTCGGTCGCCATCAGACCGGAGCGCTCAGGCGGTCGCGGCGGCAGGCCGGCGCGAGCACGCGAGCGAGCGCACTTCGAGCGTGCGTGAGCTCGCGCGCGGAGCGACGAACGCCGCGCCGTGGACGCATCAGCGCTCCGGCCGCCATCAGAAGTAGCCCTCGCGCTTGCGGTCTTCCATCGAGGTCTCGCTGACCCGGTCGTCGCCGCGCGTGGCACCGCGCTCGGTGATCCGGACCGCGGCGATCTCGGCGACGATCGCCTCGAGGGTGTCCGCGTCGGACTCGACCGCGGCCGTCAGGTTGGCGTCACCGATCGTCCGATACCGGACGCGCTTCTGCTGCGACTGCTCGCCGGCCAGTTTCGGCGTGAACTCGTTGACCATGTACAGCATCCCGTCGCGGGTGATGACGTCGCGCTCGGCGGCGAAGTACAGCGGCGCGATCACAACCTTCTCGGCGGCGATGTAGGTCCAGATGTCGAGCTCGGTCCAGTTCGACAGCGGGAAGACGCGGATGCTCTGACCCTTGTGGACCCGGCCGTTGTAGAGGCTCCACAGCTCGGGGCGCTGGTTCTTCGGATCCCACTGGCCGAACTCGTCACGGAAGGAAAAGACGCGCTCCTTGGCCCGCGCCTTCTCCTCGTCGCGGCGCGCACCGCCGAAGAGACAGTCGAAGCCGTTCTGTTCGACCGCCTCGAGCAGGACCGGCGTCTGGATCCGGTTGCGCGAGCCGTTGGGCTCTTCCTGGACCAGGCCCCGCTCGATCGCGTCCGGCACCGACGCCACGATCAACTTCAGCCCGAGGTCCTCGACCCAGCGATCCCGGTACGCGAGCACCTCGGGGAAGTTCAGGCCCGTGTCGACGTGCATGATCGGGAACGGAATGGGCGCCGGGGCGAAGGCCTTGCGCGCGATCGCGAGCATGACCGTCGAGTCCTTGCCGCCGGAGAAGAGCAGGCACGGCCGCGCCATCTCCGCGGCCACCTCGCGGAAGATGAAGATGCTCTCGGCCTCGAGGCTGCGCAGGTTGCTCAGGACGTGGGACTTCAAGGGGCGACGCGGGACCTCAGCAGGCCCTCATGGGCTCGTTGGACGGAGGGCCGAAGGTATCATCGCGCCGTGACGCCCGTCCTGGCATGACGTTCGATCTGCCGCTCGCGTTCGGCGGCCTTCTCGTCGGCATCATCGTCGGGCTGACCGGAATGGGCGGTGGCGCCCTCATGACGCCGATGCTCGTCTTCTTCTTCGGCGCAGATCCCCTGACGGCCATCTCGAGCGACCTCGTCGCGAGCTTCGTGATGAAGCCCGCGGGCGCGCTGGTCCACCTCCGGGCGAAGACCGTCAACGTCGGGCTGGTGAGCCTGCTCGTGGTTGGCCCGGTGCCCTCGGCGTTCATCGCCGCCAGGTTCATCAGCTCCAACCCGCGGGTCGCCGCTCTGGACGACCAGCTCAAGTTCCTGCTCGTCGTGGCGCCCCGCCTCGCGGCGGTAGGGCGGTCACGCCCGAGCGCGTCAGGCTGTCGCGCATGCGCGCTGCCGCTCGGCGAGGGCGCCGCCCGCCCGACGCGGCCGGAGGTCGTCCTGCGACCCGCGCCGACGATCATCCTCGGCGCGGTGGCCGGGTTCATCGTCGGGATCACGTCCGTCGGCTCGGGCTCGATCGTGATCGTGGCGCTGCTGCTGATCTACCCGGGGCTGAAGGCGTCCTCGCTCGTCGGCACGGACCTGACCCAGGCCATCCCGCTGGTCGGCGCGGCGGCGCTGGGGCACGTGCTGTTCGGCAGCTTCTCGGCCCCGATCACGCTGTCGCTGCTCCTCGGCGCGGTCCCCGGCGCGTTCGCCGGCGCGCAGGTCTCGAGCCGGGCGCCGGGCGGGATCATCCGGCGGACGCTGGCCGTCCTGCTGCTCGCTTCCGGCCTGCGGCTGCTCGGACTCAGCGCGGACCTCGTGCTGGTCGCGGCGATCGCTGCTCTGGCCCTCGGAAGCCTGGCGTGGGTCGTGATCCGAAGGGCGGTCAAACGCCGGCGCGCTGCGACCGCGGGGTTCGCGGGGGTCGCGTGAGCAACGCCGAGAAGGGCCGCATGGCCCGAACGACCGGGGTCGGCGCGGTTGTTTTCCTGACCGGGCTCTCGGGTGCCGGCAAGTCGACGATCGCCGAGGCGCTCGCGACCCAGCTGCGCGAGGCCGGGCGGCAGGTGTCGATCATCGACGGCGACGTCCTGCGGCAGCACATCTCGGCCGACCTCGGCTTCGACGCCGCGTCGCGCGATACGAACGTCCGTCGCGCCGCGGAGTTCGCGGCGGAGCTCGCCGCCGCCGGGCAGGTCGTGATCAGCGCCCTGATCGCCCCGTTCGAGCGGTCCCGACGCGAGGCTCGCCACATCGTCGAGGCCGCGGCGCCGTTCCTGCTGGTCTACGTGTGCACGCCGCTCGACATCGCGGAGGCCAGGGACCCGAAGGGCCTCTATCGGCGCGCCCGTGCCGGCGAGATCGCCGACTTCACCGGCATTGACTCGCCGTACGAGCCGCCTGGCTTCGCGGACCTCGTCCTCGACACCTCGGTCATGCCGGTCGAGGAGTCGGTCACCCGCATCCGCGCGCTGCTCGAGCCGCGACTCGCCGAAGCCTGAGGCCTCAGTCGGCGGCTGGGTTCCGTCGCGGCCGGCCGATCCGCCCGATCGTCGCCCGCCACGCACGGCTCGCGAGCGCACCGAAGAGTTGATAGGTGGGCAGGCGGCTGACCTCGACCGGCTCGGCAAACTTGAACGGGCTCTCGACGGCGGAGCGGCGAAGCGCACCGGTCGAGGCGAGCAGGCCCATCGCCATCGATCCGACCACGTCGGGCGGGATGCCCGCCGGCCGCCCGGGCTCGCCTTCTGGGTCGGCGGGGGCGGCAGGCGCGCGCTCGAGAACGGCGAGGTCGCCGAGGATCGCCACCCCGGACGCCCGGACGCCGCGGACGATGTCGGCCTGGGCTCGCGCCAGCTCGGGATATGCCCAGCCGGGGGTTCGGATCCCCGGCTCGTCCGCCGGCGGTTGGCGCTCCTTCATGACCTGGGCGGCGCCGAAGCGCATCGTCCGGGCGTGCAGGTCGCGCGGCAGCCGGCGTGCGCCGAACGCGACATTGAACGCCCGGACCGCCTCCGCCTCGGCCAGCGTCAGCGAGCGGTTCATCTGGTCGCGCTCGGCGACGAGGGTGCCTGGCGTCAGGCCGAGCAGTCCTTCGAACGCGCGCATGACCACCTCGTGATCGGCGTCGTCGACGACCACCCCCGTCACGCGATCACGCCCGACGGCGGCAGCCCAGCGGTCGATGAGCTGATCGTGCCGTTCGAGCGTCCAGAACGGGCGGTCCGGGTCGGCGAACACCTCGCGCAGCCAGTCCTCGAATGGCGTCGTCGTCCCGAGCTGGACGTTCTGCTGCCACATCGAGGGCATGATCCGGAGCAGCGGACGGAGCGTGACGACGACGTGGATCCGATCGGGGTCGAGGTCGCGGATGATCCGCCCGATCTGCTCGGGACCGGCCCAGGCGAAGAACTCGCTGCTCACGACGACCCGCGACGCCTGGGAGCTGCGAATCTCACGCACGAGGTCGCGCCAGTGATTCATCGACGGCGGCCTGTCGGCCGAGTACGGCGAGGGTTGCTCGGCCACCGCGCGGACGGCGTTCGAAGGGTTGCGCGACCGGCCGGCGTGATGGACGCCCTGCTCGCGCAGGCGCGGCCGGGCATTCCACAGCGCGCTCTGCACGGCCGTCGTGCCGGTCTTGTGGGGCCCGATGTGGAGCAACCGCACGCCCTCGGGCAGCGGCAGCTCCCGCGTGGGCGGCGAGCGGCGAGGTGCGCGCTTGCCGGCCATCAGCGGGACCGTCGGGCCCCGCGGATCAGCCCTGCGACGGCCCGCCGTCCGATCTCGATCACGATCGCCAGGTTGGAGGTGCGCGCGACGTCCAGCGTCTCCATGCGCCCTCGCGGCGGTGGCAGGCGCCCTCCCGACCGTCCGCCGGGGATGAGACCGCTCGCCCGGACGATGCCGAGGACGACCGTCGCCCCGATCGCCGGCCAGCCTCCGTCGACGTTGTCCGTTGCCGGTGCCTGCAGGCTCAGCAACTCCGAGGCGACCCCCTCTCCCACCACGGAATCGTAAAGGGTGCGCGGCAGCCCCTCGGCCTCGAATGCCTCCCGAAGGCGTCCGAGCGTCGCGGCGATCTCGAGCGGAGCGGTCGGTGCCCACGCTGGTTTCGCGAGTGTCGCCGACGTCGCCCCACCAGACGCTCCACCTGACGCGCCGCGTCGGGCACGGATCGGGTTCCGGATGGCATCGCGGGATCGGTGCCAGACGACGCGCAGCAGCCGCTCGCTCGGCAGCGGCGCGAGGCGCGAACGAGCTCCCCGGCCGGTCCTGCCGAGCCCGGTCGCGATGAAGGCGCCGATGCCGGCGGCGGCGATGATCCCCGGCCAATCGGTCTCGTCGTGCGCGGCGTCCGTGGTGGCGCCGACGCGCGGCGCCCCCGTGCCTGACGCCGGACTGCCCGCCAGTGAGGCCGGATCGCCGAGCATCCGGACACCGCTCCCCCGCAGCCCCGCCACGATCTCGGCCTCGACCTCGCCAGCCTCTTGGATCGCCCAGGCCGGGGTCTCGATCCGCGGTTCAGCGGGCCCGGGCGTCCGCATGCGCAGCGCCGCGGCGACGCCGTACAGGCCGAGGTTCAATCGAAGGTTCGGGTCGTGGATCGACTCCGCCAGTCGGGCATTCACGACCCGCAGCAGGTCCGCCTCGGGCGCCGTAAGCGATCGATTTGCGCGGTCGGGTTCGGCGACGAGGGTGCCGGTTGCGAGCCCGACCAACGACTCGAACGCGCGGAGGACGGCGCCGTGGTCGGCCTCGTCGACGACCACGACCGTCATCCGTTCGGTGCCTACCGCGGCGGCCCACCGCGCGACGAGGCGATCATGTCGGTGCCGGAACCAGAACGACGGCGTCGCCGCGGCCTCGCGCGGGCCGAAGACGGACTCCAGCCAGCGCTCATAGCCGATCGTCGCTCCGGCGGCGACGTACTGCTGCCACTGCGACGGCAAGAGGCGGACGAGCGAGCGTACGGTGACGACGGCATGGACCCGATCGCCGCCCAACCCGGCGACGATGCGCCGAATCGCGGCGGGCTCCGCGTCGGCGAACCACTCGCTGCTGAGCACCACGCGCTCCGACCGGTGGCGCTCGATCTCGGCAAGGAGCGCCTTCCAGCGGGCGATGGAATACCGACGCGTGCCGCCCGGACCGGGCTCCTCGATCGCCGCCTGCGCGGCGACAACGGGCTGTCGCTCGGCGCCGGCGTAGTGGATTCCACGCCGGTGAAGCTCCCGTCGCGCCCCGTGCAACGCACTCTGGACGCTGGTCGTGCCCGTCTTGTGCGGGCCGATGTGGAGGAGGACCGTCCCCGGGCCGAGCCGCAGCGCTGTCACAAGGTGGGCTCGAACGCCGTCACCCGGCCAGCCGGTGAGCCGCGACTACCGAGGGGAGCCAGGCCCCGCAACCGGAAGAGGCTCGACGGGCAACCCAGTCGCAACCCAGCCGTTGAAGCCCCCGATGACGTCGGTCGCGTGCTCGAAGCCGAGATCGTGAAGGGTCGAAGCGGCGAGGCTCGAGCTGTAGCCATCCGCGCACAGGACGATCACGTGGCGCGTCCTGTCGGACAGCGCCGGATTGTCATGCCCCGAGCTCGGGTCGAGCCGCCAGAAGAGCACGGACAGAGGAACGTGTACCGAGCCAGGGATCACCCCGGTCGACTGACCCACCTCGGCGCAGCCAGTGTCGATGAACAGCGCTCCGGAGGCCAACGCCTCGCGCGCAGCCACCGGCCCGAGTCGTTGCAGTCGGGCGCGGGCCGCCTCGAGCAACCCACCGATCGTGGTTGCCGATCCTCCCTTGCTCACGAGACGGATGGTCGCCTAGTCGTCAAGGCCGGCGGATGCGTCTCGTACATGCGCACGAGCACCACAAGGCCCGAAGCCGCGGTCAGCACGGCAACGGTCCATATCGCGGCGTGCATATCCACGCGATCCGCGATCACGCCAGCGATCACGGCCCCGACGGCGAAGCCGAGGTCCCGCCAGAGCCGGTACACACCGACGGCCGAGGCCCGCCAGCTCGGATGGGCGACGTCGCCGACCACGGCGAGAAGGGTCGGATACACCATGGCGGTCCCGACTCCCAGCATGAATGCAGCGATCGCCCAGGGGCCGAAGCTGCTCACGGAGGCGACGACGCCGATCGCGGTGGCCTGGAGGAGCATTCCCCCGACGATGAAGACTTTCCGCCCGATCCGATCCGAAAGATCGCCCGTGACGATCTGGCCGATGCTCCAGACGGCTGGGTAGATTGCGACCAGAAGCCCGATCTCGACAACCGACAATCCCGCCGCGGCGTAGTAGATCGGCAGCACCCCCCAGGCCAGCCCGTCGTTGAGGTTGTTCACCAGCCCCGCCTGGCTCGCCGCGGAGAGCGCCGGCTCGCGGAGGGTGGTTCGAACAAAGACCGCGCGGGTTGATGGCCGCTCATCGATCCGATCGGCAGCCACGGAACCGGTTGCCTCGAGATCGGCGTGATGCTTCGTCTCGCGCACGAAGATTGCCGATAGCCCGAGGCCGAGGGCTGCGTAGGCAAGCCCGACCAGGAATGGTGCCGGGCGTAACCCATAGCGCTCCGCGAGAACACCAGTGACGAACGCCGTGAGCGCGACGGCGCCATAGCCGGCGGCCTCGTTCAGCCCCAAGGCAAGTCCACGCCTCGTGGGCCCGACCAGGTCGATCTTCATGTTGACGGTGGTCGACCAAGTGAGCCCCTGGTGGATTCCGAGGAGGACGTTGGCGATGACGATCCACGCCCATGCAGGCGCCCAGATCAAGAGCAGGGGCACGGGCAGCCCGATCAGCCAGCCGGCGACCAGGATCGCCTTGCGGCCGAAGCGGTCCGACAGCGTTCCGGCGATGAAATTCGCGACCGCCTTGGCCACCCCGAAGACGACGATGAAGGTCAGTGCGGCGGTGAGCGCCGTGAGCCCGAACACCTGCCCGGCCAGCAGCGGGAGCACGGTCCGCTCCTGGCCGACCATGCCGCCAACGAGAGCGTTGACCGCGACGAGGAGTGTGAACTGCCCGAGATTGGCGCGGAGGCCCAGCTGGATCGCGGCGTTCGACGGAGGAGCCTCGACGGAGCTTCCGGCTTGGGTCATGCCGGGCACAGGCTAGGCCCGACATCAAGCCTCGTTTGGGAGGGTCTGGGCTCGGATGCTCGAACGCAAGCACCAGATCGACGCAGACATCGGATCACGTGGTGAGCCCGGAAGGACTTGAACCTTCAACCCGCTGATTAAGAGTCAGCTGCTCTGCCATTGAGCTACGGGCCCAGGGCCGGGAAGGATAGCCGAACTCCCTAGGCGTGGCCCACGGGGAGCGGCGGATCGGCGATCAGGCCCAGCCGATGCGCGAGGGCGGCCGCCTCACCGCGATTGGCCGCGCCGAGCTTGCCCATGATGTTCGAGACGTGCACGCTCGCCGTCTTGCGCGTGATGAACAGCGCGTCGGCGATCTGCTGGTTGGTCCAGCCGGCGGCAACCAGTCGGAGGACTTCAGACTCGCGCGCGGTCAGATCGTGCTCACCACCGGCCGGACCGGCGGCGGGAGAGGGCACGCCGGCGGCATCCGGAATGCCGATTCGGGCCTGCGCTGCCAGCCGGCGAACGAGGCCCGCCAATGGCTCCGCGCCGAGCCGCCCGCAGATCGCCGCGGCCTCGGTCAGATCGAGCGCCACCGCGTCGCGGTCGCCACGGCTCGCCAGCGTGGCCTCGGCGCGCCGGAGGCGGGCATACGCGACCTGGAATGGGCGCCGCAGCGCCTCCCATCGTTCCACGACGGTCGTCCAGGCATCCGCTTTGGGGTGTCCGGCGACCCGATCGCCCTCCGCCTCGAGCAGGGCAAGCAACGCAGCCAAGCGCTCGCCGGTCGAGAAGCCAGGCCGCATCCGCACCTCGCCGATCGCAGCCTGGATTCGCGCCGCGAGCGCGCGTCCCGCGGCGACCTGGTCGTCCGCGGCACGACCTGCCGGGATCCGGCGCGCCTCACCGAGGTCCGCCACCGCGCGCAGCACGAGCGCAGCCAGCCAGGCGAGCGACGGATCCGGTGGGGCACCGCCGGCGAGCGACGACAGGCCGGCCTCGCCCAGTGGGAGCGCCTCGGCCGGTTGGCCGGACCAGACAGCGAGCTCTGCCTCCGCTGCGAGCAGGGCGGTGCGGTACTCGCCGGCGCCGAGGCGCTCGTCGATCGCGGCCGCGCGCCGCAGGAGGACGGCCGCCTCGCTGAATCGGCCCCGTCCTGTGAGCAGTCGCGCGCGATTGACCTGCAGCCACAGCGCACCGCTGTCGATTGCGCCGCGCCGCAGCCCGAGCGAGGTGGATCGTTCCGCGTCATCCCAGCGCCCGAGCGCCAGCTCGGCCTTGGCGGCGTGCCCGAGCAGCACCGCCCCGTAGGTCCGCCCGACGCCGAACCGCTCGGTCAGGGCATAGCCGGCGCGCGCGGCCTCGAGCGCGTCCTCCGCCCGCCCGACGCGATCGAGAAGAGCCGTCAGGTTCGTGGCGGCCAGGGCCACGCCCTCGACCGAGCCCAGCTCCTCGGCGATCGCCTGGCCGCGACGGAACTTCTCGATGCCGCCGTCGATGTCGCCGAGCAGGGCCAGGTCCCAGCCGAGCACCCCCAGCCCAAGGGCCACCCCGCCCGGCGCGTCGATCGCCTCGGCTATCGCTATCGCCTCGCGTGCCCGGTCGGCAGAGCGGGCGAAGTCGCCGCTGAGCATGAGGATCCCTGCCTCCTGGTCGAGCGCCCGGGCGCGGGCGAGGGTTGGCTGCGCCGGCGTCGCCGCGAGCACCGCACCGACCGCCGCGGCCGCTTCCGCGCGCCGTCCCGCCCACCACAGGTACCAGCGGAGCCGGTCCTCGACGAACGCGGTGCGGTCCCGGTCGCGGAGCGGGACGAGGGCGAGGACCGCGCGCTTCGCGAGCTCGACTGCGCGCGGCGCCTGACCGACGAGCACGGCGCATTCCGCCGCCCGAAGCAGCGCCTCGGGCAGGTCCCGTCCCTCGACCTCGCCCGCCTCGTCGAGCGTCTCGAACAGGACTGCAGCACGGTGCCACAGGGCCAGCGCCTCCGGGAAGGCATAGACGCCCTCGGCCGCCGTCGCAGCGCGGATCGTGTGCGGGAGGGCGCGCGCAGGGTCGTGGGCGCCGTCCCAGTGGCCGGCGATCTCGACCGCCGGGACGGTGCGATCGCCGCCCGCCAGCCGGGCCTCGAGCGCCATCGCGAATGCCGCGTGGAGCGCCGACCGCTCGGCGGGCAGCAGCTCCTCGTCCACCACCTCCTGGAGGAGCGCGTGACGGAACCCGAGCGACGGTCCATCGGGTCCGTTGCGTCGGACCAGGACGCCGCTCTCGAGTGCTTCACGGAGCGCGGGCGAGAGCTGGCGAACGGGCATGTCGAGCGCATCGGCGAGCAGCGCGTCGTCGACGCGCCGCCCCGCGGCGGCGGCCGCCCTGAGCACGTCGCGCGCGGCCGGTGA
>CAYXVP010000036.1:0-13281 GCA_964468305.1 uncultured Anaerolinea sp.
GGTGGCTGACGTCGATCGGCTCGTCGGCGCGGCCCCGTGCCTGCAGCGCCACGACCTGCGCGTCGGGATGGCGCGACAGGAGCCGGACCAGCTCCCCGCCACCGTAGCCCGTCGCGCCCATGATCCCGACTCGAACCGATGCGGCCATGGCCGACGACTATAGTCGGCCCATGAGCGAGGGCCACGAGGAGCAGCACGGTCTGGGCCGCGAGGCGCTCGCACCGCTGCCCGACCTGCAGCTGCCGGAGCGCGGCGCCGCGCTCGGCGCGATCAGCATCCGTGCCTCGGACGCGCTCGATCTCGCCGAGCTGATCACGACGCTCCGAGACGCGGGCGCGGAGATCGTGGCGATCAACACGTTCCAGGCGACACGCGGCGAGCCAGACGTCGTCCGCGTGTTCGACATCGAGACGCGCAACTACGACAGCGCGTCGGCGGTGGCGCTCGTCCGGCGCGTCCCCGGGGTCGTCAAGGCCGAGGTCCGCAAGACGCTCGGTCAGATCTTCGGCAAGCGCGTCATCGTGATCGGCGGCGGCGCCCAGGTCGCCCAGGTCAACCTCGGCGCGGTCACCGAGGCGGATCGCCACAACCTGCGTGGCGAGCGGATCAGCGTCGACACGATCGCGCTCGTCGGCGAGAAGCAGATCGCCGACGCGGTTCGCGCGGTCGCGGACCTGCCCCGGGCGCACATCCTCGTGCTCGCCGGGTCGCTGATGGGCGGCGAGATCTCGAAGGCCGTGCGCGAGATCCGCGAGGTCGGCATCCCCGTCATCGCGCTGAACATGGCCGGCTCCGTCCCGGACGCGGCGGACCTCGTCGTATCGGATCCGGTCCAGGCGGGCACCATGGCCGTCATGGCCATCGCGGACACGGCCCGCTTCTCGCTCCAGCGGCAGCGCGGTCGGCGGTACTGATGGACGTGGCCGCCGCGCTCGACGCGCACGAACTGGGCGCGCGCTACCTCTCGCCGGTGATGGCCCGCTATTTCGAGCGGACCTGGGTTCGAGGCGAGGGCCACCGGCTGTACGACTCGGACGGCAAGGCCTATCTCGACTTCGCGACCGGCATCGCCGTCACGATCCTCGGCCATCGCCACCCGCGGGTGACGGCGGCGATCCACGACCAGGCGCTCAAGCTCGTCCACGTCTCGAATGGCCTCGGCTACGTCGACTCTGTGTCGCGTTTCGCGGAGGGGCTCGCGGGAACGCTGCCGGACGGCCTCGACAGCGTCTTCCTCGGCAACTCGGGCGCCGAGGCGATCGAGGGCGCGCTCAAGCTGGCGCGACGCTCGACCGGCCGGCCGGCGATCGTGGCCTTCGAGGGCGCGTTCCACGGCCGGACCTTCGGCGCCCTGAGCGTCACGAGCTCGAACCTGAACTACCGAGTCGGCCACGAGCCGCTCCTGCCGGAGGTGCACCTGATCCCGTACCCGCGCGCCTACCGCGATCACGACGGCGACGAGGGCTCCGCGACGGAGGCGGCGCTGGCCGCGCTGGATCGGCTGCTCGCGGAGGTCGTGTCGCCCGAAGCCGTGGCGGCGGTTCTCATCGAGCCGGAGCTCGGCGAGGGCGGCTACATCCCGGCGCCGCTGGAGTTCCTTCGCGCGGTGCGGCGGGGCGGCGACCGCCACGGAATCCTGCTCATCGCCGACGAGGTCCAGACCGGCTACGGGCGCACGGGCCTGATGTGGGGCTTCGAGCATGCCGTCGTGCTCCCGGACATCGTTTGTGCAGCCAAGGGCATCGCCAACGGCCTCCCGCTCGGCGCGATCGTCGCCCGCCGGGAGCTCATGGAGCGCTGGGGCAAGGGCGCCCACGGCTCGACGTTCGGCGGCAACCCGGTGTCGTGCGCCGCCGCCGTGGCCGTGCTCGAGACGATCACGGAGGAGGGCCTCGTCGGCAACGCGGCTCAGCGCGGGGCGCAGCTGCTCGCTGGGCTGGAGGCCCTCGCGGCGCGGGACGACGGGATCGGCGATGTGCGCGGCCGCGGGCTGATGCTCGGCGTCGAGCTGGTCACGGAGCGGGCGAGCAGGACACCCGACGGGGCCCGAGCGGATGCGGTGGTCGCGCGCTGCGCGGATGCCGGCCTGCTGCTCCTCACCTGCGGGCAGGACCACAACACCGTCCGCTGGCTCGCGCCACTCAACGTGACCGCGCCGGAGATCGAGGAAGGGCTCGACGTGTTCGGGCGGGTGCTCGCCTCCACATGATCCGAACCGCTTCCTGATCCGATCCGCGACCTCGCCCGAGCCGATCGTGCACACTCCGGGCATGGCGCGGATGAGCGAGTTGGCGGATCGATTGGAAGCGGCCGCGGCGGCCGTCGCCGATCTCGGCCCAGCGATCGATGCCGGCGAGCCATGGCCGCTCACCGAGGTCTATGGACCGGGCCCCGAGTCGACATGGGGTCCCCGCGAGGTGCTTGCCCACATGAGCGAGATGCTGCCGTTCTGGCTGGGAGAGATCGAGCTTGTCTTGGCCGAATCGGGCCGTGCTGGCGAGAGTGGCGACCCGCCGTCCTTCGGCCGGACGGAGCAGGACCCGCTGCGGATCGAGGTCATCGGCCGAGATCGGATGTTTCCGGCGCGGGAGCTCGTCGACCGGATCGACGTCGAGGGCGCCCGCGTGGCGCGACGTTTGCGCCAGCTCGACGGCAAAGCTTCGACGATCGGTCGCCACGTGACCCGGGGTGACCTGACGGTCGCCGACATGGCCGAGCGCTTTCTCGTGACCCACATCGAGGGTCACGTGGATCAGCTCAAGGAGATCCTGGCCACGGCCCGCTGATCCGCGTTCGCACGCAAGGCAACGTGACGCTGCCCAGCGAACATCGCGTCAGCGGCGCTCGCTCAGCTCCTCGACCTCGCTCGGCACGCCCACCTCGAGCTGCTCGCCGAGCTCGACCGTTCGCCGGAACGCCGCCCAGACGGCCTCCGACAGGACCGTTCGGAGCCGCCCGGATTCGAGCTCGTGGAGCGCCGCGGCGCTCGTGCCGCCGGGCGAGGTGACCATGTTCCGGAGCTGGGCCGGGTGCAGGCCCGACTGCTTGGCAAAGAGCGTGCTGCCCTCGAGCGTCTCGATCACGAGGTCATGGGCGACGTGTCGCGCAAAGCCGAGGTGGACGGCGGCGTCGATGAGTGCCTCCATCACGAGGAACACGTACGTCGGGCCCGTCCCGGAAACCGCGGTCGCCATCGCGACAAGGCGCTCGTCGTCGACCTCGATCTGGGTGCCGAGCGCGGACAGCAGCGTCGCCGCCTGCTCGCGCTGCTCGGCTGAGGTCTCGGGGGTCGCATACCAGACCGTGACGCCCTTGCCGAGCTGCGCCGGCGTATTGGGCATGCTCCGAACGACCTCCCGGTGGCCGAGATGGCCGGTCAGCGCGCGCGTCGTCGGGCCGGCGAGGATGCTGATCACCAGCTGACCGGGCTGCAGGCGGCCCCGGAGCTCGCGCCCGACGCGAGCCAGCATCTGGGGCTTGATCCCGAGCAGGACGATATCCGCGCCCTCGATCGCGTCGGCATTGGCCTCGACCGTCCGGATGCCATGCCCGAGCTCGAGGCTCTCGCGCCGGTCCGCACGCGGATGCGAGGCGACGATCTGGTCAGGCGCGACGAGATTGCCCCGGAGCAGGCCGGCGATGATCGCCTCGGCCATGACCCCGGACCCGACGGTTGCGATCGAGCGGCCCGCGAGCGACGACATGGGGCGCGGAGTATGCCACGCTCGTCGAGTGGATCCGAGTGGCGACGCCGTGCTCGGCGCCGGGAATCAGCGGGGCTTGGCCGCGTCGACCGCTTCGCGCGCCCCGGCGCGATCGGTGAACCAGGTCGCGTCGATCTGCGTGTAGTTAGCCCACTCGGCGGGAACCTGGTCCTCGGGGAAGATCGCGTTTACCGGGCATTCCGGCTCGCAGGCGCCGCAGTCGATGCATTCGTTCGGGTCGATGAACAGCTTGCGGTCGACGCCTTCCTCGTAATGAATGCAGTCGACCGGGCAGACGGAGACGCACGAGATGTCCAGCACGTCGATGCACGGCTCGGCGATGACGTAGGCCATGGACCCGCAGGACTCCTTCGACGTGGGACGGGCGCCCGATCGGCGCCGGTAGGGTAGCACCGGCATTCCCGACCTTGACATGGCGTCGGCCGCGCCCGGACACTCCACCGCACGCCGCTCGCCAGGGGACTGCGAACCTCGTGCGAGGGCCAGAGGAGAGCTGCGAATCTCGCCGCCGTGACGCCCGCGGTCGTCGAGACCCGCACGAGGAGTCGCTTGGCCATCCTGACCGGGCACGACGCGACGGCTGTCGCCGCGCCCGCCACCGTGTCCGGTCCCGCCGCGGTCCGCCTGGACCACCTCGTCAAGCGCTTCAGCGGCGAGGTCGGTCGTCGTGTGGCGCGGCCGGGGGCGGATGTCGCCGGAGACGTGGTCACCGCGGTCGACGGGGTCGACCTCGAGATCGGCGATGGTGAGTTCTTCTCGATGCTCGGGCCGTCGGGCTCGGGCAAGACGACGACGCTGCGCCTCATCGCCGGCTTCGAGCTGCCGACGGAGGGTCGCGTGTACCTGCACGGCGAGGACGTGACCAACCGGGCGCCGTTCGAGCGCGACGTCAACACGGTCTTCCAGGACTACGCCCTGTTCCCACACATGTCCGTCGGCGACAACGTCGCCTACGGACTGAGGATCCGGAAGGTGCCGCGCCCGGAGCGGGAGAAGCGCGTCGGGGCGGCGCTGGACATGGTCCGGCTCTCCGGCTACGAGAAGCGCCGGCCTTCGCAGCTGTCCGGCGGGCAACGCCAGCGGGTCGCGCTGGCGCGCGCGCTCGTGAACCGGCCGCGCGTGCTGCTGCTCGACGAGCCGCTCGGCGCGCTCGACCTGAAGCTGCGCGAGGAGATGCAGCTCGAGCTCAAGGCGATCCAGCGCGACGTCCGGATCACGTTCATCTACGTGACCCACGACCAAGAGGAGGCGCTCACGATGAGCGATCGCCTGGCGGTCTTCAACCGCGGTCGAATCGAACAGGTCGCATCGCCCGCGGACGTGTACGAGCGGCCGTCGACGGCATTCGTCGCCGGTTTCGTGGGAACCTCCAACCTGCTGCGTGGCGATGTCGCCGAGAAGGTCGTCGGCCAGGCGGGCACCTACACCGTGCGACCCGAGAAGATCCGGCTCGCCGAGCCCGAGGCAGCTGTGGCGCCGGACGAGACGAGCGCCCTCGGGCGGGTCCGGACGGTCGTGTACCTTGGCCCGGACACCCGCTACATCGTGACCCTGGATGCCGGTGCCGAGCTCGTCGTCACCGAGCAGAACCTCGCGACCTCATAGATGGAAGCCCTCGCCGCGGAGGGCCGACGCGTCCGGCTCATCTGGAAGCGGCACCACAACTTCGCGATCGGGGCCTGAGGGGGCCCCGGAGAGGAGGAGCATGCGGATACACCGGGTCGCGGCCGCGCTGGGCGCAACGGCGCTCTTCGTGTCGGCCTGTAGCGGGGGCGCCACCCCGAAGCCCACGTTCAACCTGCCGACGACGGTCGGCAGCGGTGAGGGAGCGCTGAGCGTCCTCGCCTGGCCGGGCTACGCCGAGAACGGATCGACCGACCCTGCCGTGAACTGGGTCAAGCCCTTCGAGGACCAGACCGGCTGCAAGACGACCGTCCAGGTGTTCGGGACGTCGGACGAGGCATTCAGCCTCTACACGACCAACCCCGACAAGTACGACGTCGTCTCGGCGTCGGGCGATGCCAGCCTGCGCCTGGTTCGCGCCGGCTACGTCCAGCCGGTGAACGTCGACCTCGTCCCGAGCTACGCCGACATCTTCGCCGACCTCAAGGACAAGCCGTACAACACCGTGGACGGAGTCCATTACGGCATCCCCCACGGCCGCGGGGCGAACCTGCTGATGTGGCGCACCGACGATGTCACCCCGGATCCCACGACGTGGTCGGACATGTTCGACCCGTCGAAGGCGTGGTTCACCGGCAAGAAGATCTCCGTCTACGACGCGCCGATCTACATGGCCGACGCAGCAGTCGTGCTGATGAAGACCAAGCCCGACCTCAAGATCACTAACCCGTACGCGCTCGACGATGCGCAGTTCCAGGCGGTCGTCGACCTGCTCAAGCAGCAGAAGCCGGGCATCGGCCAGTACTGGACCGACTACGCCAAGCAGCAGCAGGCGTTCGAGAACAAGGACGCCACGATCGGCACGACATGGCAGGTCATCGCCAACCTGCTGTCGGCCGAGACGCCGCCCGTCCCGGTCAAGGCCATCCAGCCGCCCGAGGGCGCGACCGGCTGGTCCGACACCTGGATGATCAACTCCAAGACGCAGCACCTGAACTGCGCCTACAAGTGGCTCGACTACATCGTCTCGCCGAGCGTGAACGACCAGGTCGCCGAGTGGTTCGGCGAGGCGCCCGGTAACAGCAAGGCGTGCGCGCAGTCAGACGCCGCCAAGGCGAACTGCGACACGTTCTATGCGGCCGACGTCAACTACTGGAAGACCGTCCACTACTGGCAGACCCCGGAGACGACCTGCGTCGACGGTCGAACGGACGTCAAGTGCAAGGGCTTCGACGATTGGGTGAAGGCCTGGACCGAGATCAAGAGCTGATCCAGACCGATTTGCAGCTGCCGGCCCGGGCGCCTCGCGCCGGGGCCGGCGCATCTCGAGTGCCATGACCACCATCGCAGCGACGAACGAGGCACCGCTCAGGCGGCTCGCCGCCTGGCTCCACGAACGCCCGCGTGTCCGGCTCGCGCTGCTCCTGGCGGCGCCGGTCGGCTGGCTCGTCGTGCTGTACCTCGGCGCGCTCGGGGTGCTGTTCCTGAACTCCATCTGGATGCGCGACGAGTTCACCGGGCTCGTCAGCCGGACCCTCACGCTCGACAACTTCGTCGAGATCGCGACCAACCCGGTTTACCGGACGGTGCTGCTGAGGACCGTGTCGATGGCGGCGGTCGTGACGCTCACATGCGGCGTCCTGGCGTTCCCGATCGCCTACTTCATGGCCCGAGTTGCTTCGCCGCGGCTCCGCGGGCTCCTCGTCGTCGCGGTCCTGATGCCGCTCTGGGCGAGCTACCTGGTCAAGGCCTACTCGTGGAACCTGATCCTCGCCAATGAGGGCATCCTGAACTGGGCGCTGGCGCCGTTCGGGCTCCGCGGACCCGGCCACACGGACGTCGGCCTGTGGCTCGTGTTCACCTACCTCTGGCTCCCATACATGATCCTGCCGGTCTTCACAGGCCTCGAGCGCATCCCGAGCTCGCTACTCGAGGCGTCGGCCGACCTCGGTGGCCGCGGCTGGATCACCTTCCGTCGCGTGATCTTCCCGCTGGTCATCCCGGCCCTTGCCGCCGGCTCCATCTTCACCTTCTCGCTCACGCTCGGAGACTACATCGCGCCGCAGCTCATCACGCCGAGCCAGTTCGTGGGCAACGTCATCTACCTGAACTTCGGCGCGCCGAACCTGCCCCTCGCCGCGGCCCTGTCCCTGCTGCCGCTCGCGGTGATGCTCGTCTACCTCGCGATCGCGCGTCGCCTTGGCGCGTTCGACGCGCTGTGAGCTGAGATGGGACGACGTCGCGCAGGCTGGGCCCTCGGAGCGGCGACGGTCGCAGTCCTGGCCTTCATCTATCTGCCCCTCGCGGTCGTCATCGCGTACGCCTTCAACGCGAGCGGGACGGTGTCCTGGCCGCCCGCCGGCTTCAGCACCCGCTGGGTCGAGCTGGCACTTCAGAACACCGGCCTGCAGGAGGCGTTCGCGACCTCGATCGCGATCGCTGTCGGAGCGGCCTCGGTAGCGCTCCTCCTCGGCTCGCTCGCGGCGTTTGCTGTCGCGCGGTACCGGTTCTTCGGGCGGGAGGCGGTTTCGTTCGTCGTGGTCTTCCCGATCGCCCTGCCGGGCATCGTCACCGGCATGGCCCTGAGCACCACGTTCGCCACGATCGGGATCCCCCTGGGCCCGCTGTCGATCGTCATCGGCCACGCGACCTTCTGCGTGGTCCTTGTCTACAACAACGTCATCGCCCGCCTGCGGCGGACGTCGCGCTCGCTGGAGGAGGCGTCGAGCGACCTCGGCGCGGACACCTGGCAGACGTTCCGCAACGTGACCTTCCCGGCCATCCGCTCGGCCATGCTCGCAGGTGCCCTGCTCGCGTTCGCCCTGTCGTTCGACGAGGTGATCGTGACGATCTTCACGGCCGGCGGCGTGACCACGTTGCCGATCTGGATCTTCCGGAGCTTCCGCCTCGCCAACCAGGTGCCGCTGGTGAACGTCGCCGGGCTCGCCGCGATCATCCTGTCGGTCGTCCCGGTCTACGTCGCGTCGCGGCTCACGCAGGACACCGGAGGCGTCGCAGGCGCGCGTACGTGAGCCCTCGTTTCGCGGGCCGGCGTACGATCGTGGCATGTCCCCGTCGATTGATCTCGAGTCGGCGCGCACGGCCCTCGACGCCGAGCGCGGGCGGCTCATGGCCGAGCTGGGCGAGCCGATCGAGAGCCCTGGACAGATGACCTACGGCTCGCAGGCCGCCGCAGCCAGTCAGGTCGTCGAGCAGCAGCGCAGCCTGGCGCTCCGTGATCAGGCGCGGATGGAGCTGTCGCGGGTCGAGGCCGCCCTGCGCTCGATCGCCGACGGGACCTACGGCATCTGCACAAACTGCGGCCAGCCGATCGCGCCCGAGCGGCTCGACGCGATCCCGTGGGCCCCGATGTGCATCGACTGCGCGCGGAAGCTCGGCCGGTGACGACCCAGACGAGGACCGAGGCCCGGCGCGAGGACCCGGCCGCAGCGGGCGAGGAAGCGGCCCTGGCGGGCGAGGCGCCCCTGGTCAGCATCGACGACGTGCGCCGGGCCGCGGCGAATCTCGCCGGCGTGGCGATTCGGACGCCGCTCCTGGCGTTCGGCACGGCCCGCCCGGGCGGCCCGCGGGTGCTGCTCAAGGCCGAGTCGCTGCAGCCCATCGGGGCGTTCAAGATCCGGGGCGCCTACCACGCGATCGCGAGCCTCACGCGGGAGGAGCGCGCCCGGGGCGTGGTTACGCACTCGTCGGGGAACCACGGCCAGGGCGTGGCCCGCGCCGCCCGGCTGCTCGGAGCGAAGGCGGTCATCGTCATGCCCGAGAACGCGCCCGAGATCAAGCGCCGGCGGGTCCTCGCCGACGGAGCTGAGATCGTGACCGTCGGGAACGCGAGCGACGAGCGCGCGGCGACGGCCGACAGGCTCGCCGCCGAACGCGGCCTGACGTTGATCCCGCCATACGACGACGACCGCGTGATTGCCGGCCAGGGAACCATCGGGCTCGAGATCGCGGAGGACGTCCCGGATCTCGCCGCCGTCCTCATCCCGATCGGGGGCGGCGGGCTGTCGAGCGGCGTCGCGGTTGCGATCCGCGCGCTGCACCCGTCGGCCAGGATCCTCGGCGTCGAGCCCGAGCTCGCCGCCGATGCGCGAGACTCGCTCCGGGAGGGCAGGATCGTGCGCTGGTCCGCCGCTGACGTCACCCGCACGATGGCTGACGGGGTCCGCGGCCAGGCAATCGGCCGGCGCCCATTCGCGCACCTGTCGCGGCTCATGGACGGCGTGGTCACGGTCTCGGAGGTGGAGATCGCGGCCACCGTCCGGCTGATCGCGGAGGAGACCCGGCTGGTCGTCGAGCCATCGGGCGCCGTGGCCCCCGCGGCGGCGCGCTTCGGGGCTGCCGCCGCCGGACTCGCCGGCCTCGAGGGCACCGTCGTCGCCGTGGTCAGCGGCGGCAACGTGGATCCGGAGATGTATCGAAGGTTGCTAGGGGCGCCGATCCCTTCGGCCGACTAGTCCGGCCCGGAGATCTCGGAGGACCGAGGCGACGCCCCGCGAGCCATCGGTCCGAGGACGTCGCCGCTCCCCGACTGATTCGTTCCGCCGGCGGCGGCGACGGCCCGCGTCTGGGCGAGCCGGTCCGCGCGCTCCCGCAGCCGCGCTCGCTCAACTTCGACACGCCGATCCGCGGCCGGCTCCTCGCGCTGCTCGTGGCGCATCCACACGCCGACGAGGATCAGCAGGGCACCGATGAAGACGATGTCGCCGCCCAGCCACATGATCCCGCCGGCAGTCTGCTGGTCGTCGAGCGCCGTGATGCCGTACGGCGCGCCGAGCGTCGCGTAGTGCTGGTACAGGGGCGCCTGGGCGAACAGGATCGCCATCCCCAGGAACGAGTTGAGCGGGAGCTGGAGGAGCAGGTACAGCGCCCGCGCCGGGTAGCCCATCCGCCGCGGTGACGGGTCCAGCCCGACGACCGGCCACCAGAACAGGAGCGCGGCGGCGAGGTACAGCCCGTGCTCCAGGTCGTGGGCGGCGCGATCCTCCAGGGCGGCGTTGAACAGCGGCGAGAAGTGGCTGCCCCACAGGACCAGGGCGAACGCGAGCCAGGCCACGACCGGGTGCGAGATCGCGGAGACCACGCTCGAGTGGAGGACCGGGAGCAGGACCCGGTTGCGGACCCGCGGCGAGGCGGCGCGGAGGAGCTGCGTGATCGGCGCCGCCAGCGCCAGGAGGGGCGCCGCGACGAGGACCAGCAGAAGGTGCTGGACCATGTGCACCGAGAACAGCGTCGTGTCGTAGGTCTCGATCCCGGACATCAGCGCGACGGCGATCGCCACGAGGCCGCCGAAGAAGGCGAGGCTGCGGGCCGCCGCCACGGGGTGCTCCGGATGGAGGCGACGGACCCGCCGGACGAGGGTGAGCCAACCGAGCGCCGCGAGGGCGAGTGGCACTGCGACCGCGGGCTCCAGGTGCCAGCCGAGGATGAGGCTCGAGATCGTGGGCGGGTCGATCGGAGTGGCCCCGTGGGCGAGCGCGACCAGCGGCCAGGCAAGGGCGGTGAGGGCGGCAAAGGCGACCGCGACCGGGCGCCCTTCGTGGGCGGCGGGAAGCAGGAATGAACGGGCCACGGGCGCCATGGTGGCACGGCGCGCCGAACGCACCCCGCGTTATGATGGCCCCCGGCTGGCCGAGCTCGGTCGGCCGTTCGCGTTCACGGCCCGGCGGCCCCCATCCCAGGCTCCGGGTCCCGGTCCCGCCGACGCAGCCGAGGAGCCATGTCGACCAGTCCGAGGAAGCGCCCCGCCTCCGAAGCGATCGTCGCCGGCGGCGTGGTCGTCCTCCTGATCGTCATCGTCGCGCTCGTGTTCGTGAGCGGGGCGGGGCAGCTCCTCTACCCGCCCAAGCCGGCCACGGATCGGGCCAGGGAGATCACCCAGCTCTACGACATCGTGTTCGCCATCGCGGTCGCGATCTTCGTCGCTGTGGAGGGGCTGATCGTCTGGAGCGTCCTGCGCTACCGGCGCCGACCGGAGGACGTGGACCTCCCGCCGCAGACCCACGGCAACAACCTAGTCGAGGTCCTGTGGACGGCGATCCCGACGGTCATCGTCCTCTTCCTCTTCGTCATCTCCTGGCAGTCGCTCAACAAGGTCGACGCGGTGAGCGCGGACCTGACGCAGACCATTCGCATCAACGCCATCGCCGGCCAGTTCCAGTGGCAGTTCGAGTACCTCGACGCCAACGGCAACCACGTGGCCACGCAGACCACGCCACTGGCCGGCGATGCCGGCGGCGGGATGGCGGTGCCCGTCGGCAAGCCGGTCTACGTGACCCTGACCAGCCGCGACGTGATCCACGCTTGGTACGTCCCGCGGTTCCTGTTCAAGCGTGACGTCGTCCCCGGCCAGCTCAACCATTTCGAGTTCACGGTGGACGTGGACGAGGCCGGTCAGACGTTTCACGGCCAGTGTGCCGAGCTGTGCGGCACGTTCCACAACGCGATGCACTTCGACGTCGTCGCGCTGTCCCCGGCGGACTACGACGCCTGGCTCGAAAAGCTCATCGAGAAGGCGAACGCGACACCGCCGCCGGCGCCGTCAGGCGCGCCGGTACTCAAGGTCGAAGCCAAGAACATCACCTTCGACGTGAAGACGCTCGAGGTCGCCGCGAACGCCCCGTTCGTCATCGACTTCAAGAACGACGACGACAGCACGATCACCCATGACGTCCAGATTCGGAAGAGCGACGGCACCGTCGTCCAGAGCCAGCAGGCCATCGCCGGCGGCACCGAAACGAACTACCAGTACAACCCGCTGCCCGCCGGCACCTACACCTTCATCTGCTCGATCCACCCGGTCGCGAACATGACCGGCACGCTCACGGTGAAGTAGAGGAGACGGCATGGCCACCCACGCGCTGCGCCCGGTCGCCGTCCCCGCCTACAGAGGCGGCCTGTACGAGTGGTTGACGACCACCGATCACAAGAAGATCGGGATCATGTACGTCATCAACTCGTTCCTGTTCTTCCTCATCGGCGGCGTGTTCGCGCTGCTGGTGCGGACCGAGCTGGCCGCGCCCGGCATCCAGCTATTCACGAACGAGCACGTGTACAACGAGGCCTTCTCGATCCACGCGACGGTGATGATCTTCCTGTTCATCATCCCCATGCTCGCAGGGCTCGGGAACTTCGCCGTCCCGCTGATGATCGGCGCGCCGGACATGGCCTTCCCGCGCGTCAACGCGCTCTCGTTCTGGATGCTGCCCCTCGGCGGCCTCCTGCTGCTCGCCGGCTTCCTGACGCCCGGCGGCGCGGCTGCCGCCGGCTGGACGAGCTATCCGCCGCTCTCGGAGAAGCTCGCACAGTCGTCGCCCGGGCCCGGCCAGGACCTGTGGATCGCCGCACTCATCCTCATCGGCACGAGCTCGATCCTCGGCGGCATCAACTTCCTGGTCACGATCTTCAAGATGCGGGCGCCGGGTATGACCCTGTTCCGCATGCCGATCATGGTCTGGACGATGCTCGTCACGAGCGTCCTCGTGGTGATGGCCACGCCGGTCATCACGAGCGCGCTGGTGATGCTGTACATCGACCGCAACCTGGGCGGGTCGTTTTTCCTGCCGAAGCAGGGCGGCCAGGCGGTGCTCTACCAGAACGTTTTCTGGTTCTACTCGCACCCCGCCGTGTACGTCATGGTCCTGCCGGCGATGGGCATGATCAGCGAGGTCCTGCCCGTCTTCAGCCGCAAGCCGCTGTTCGGCTACAAGGCGTTCATCTTCGCGACCGCGGGCATCGGCGCGCTCGGCTTCTCGGTCTGGGCCCACCACATGTTCACGACCGGCGCCGTGTTCCTGCCGTTCTTCAGCCTGATGACGTTACTGTTCGCGGTGCCGAACGGACTTAAGCTCTTCACACCGTTGCTCGCCCTTCTTCGTGGCCAACGCTTGGAACGCCCGCTTCTGGCGCTCGGCCT
>CAYXVP010000037.1:0-2478 GCA_964468305.1 uncultured Anaerolinea sp.
AAGCGTTCCGGTTTCCGCATCATAAGAGCCGGTCTCCCAGGTTGCGCCGCCGCCCGGGAAGGCATAGGCGGTGCTCGCCGCTCCCGCGGGGCAACGGGTCGTGAACGCGACCACGACCCCCTGCTCCACCGCGCGGGCCGCCGCCTCGACCAGCGCCCCTGCGGTGTTCCCCGCCCCGGTGGCCTCGACCACAATACCGGGCGGCCGCAGGGCCGCCGCGGCGTCGAGCAGGGCGCCGTCCATCGCGACGTGGGCGGTCAGCAGCAGCACACCCTCGGCGGCGCGGTCGGTCGTCAGTGAGCGGCGGGGCCCGCGCGCCCGCTCCAGCTCGACTCGACCATCGACGACCCGGCCAAGCGACCCGCTGTCGAGGCACTGGAACGTGTCGAGCGCGCTCGCATGCGTCTTGGTCACGCCGTCGGCCGGGTTGATGGTGGCGTCGAGGACCACCTGGACACCCTGCCCCCGCAGCTCGGGCGCAGCGGCGGCGCGGATAGCGTCGCGCAGGTTTTGCGGTCCATCGTCGTTCGGGTCGGAGGCAGCGCGCATCGCCCCGGTCACGATCACCGGGGCATCGTCGTCGAGCACGAGGTCCCACAGGAACGCCGTCTCCTCGATCACGTCGGTTCCCTGGACGACGACCACCCCGTCGATCGTCGGGTCCGCCTGGCAGCGGCGAATCTCGCCCGCGATCTCGAACAGCTTCGGGAACGAGAAGTGGCTCGCCGGCGTGCGCCCGAGGTCGATGTGAACCAGGTCGGCGATGGCCTCGATGCCAGGCGCCCTGGCCAGGATCGCCGCGCCGTCGAGTGTGGGCACCTTTCCGCCGGCCGCCGCATCGGCGACCATCGAGATCGTGCCGCCGGTGAAGATCAGCGCGACGCGGCTCATGCTCCCGACCGCCGCTTCCGGTCGTGGCGCGACTCGCGATGCGGTGGAGCCTCGCGACGCCGGGGCGCCGCGCGATCCGGCCCGCCGCGGGGCCCGCGCTGCTCGGCCGACAGGCTGGCTCGCGCCGGGTCCAGCGTCGACCCCGCGACGATCTCGGGAATCAGGTCGGGACCCTCGTCGGCGCGGATCGGCCCGCGGACGATGATCGAGGCGAGGCCAGAGAAGAGCACGGCGGCGGCGACGAACAGGATGACCGCGGTCGTCCCGACGACGTCGGAGATCCCGCCGACCACGATGATCGGCACGATGCTCGCGACCGAGATGAGCATGTTGAGCACGCCGAACACGCGGCCCCGGACGTCGGGGGGCAGGTCCTCCTGGAGCTGGACCTGCGACGAGATGGCGACGATGCCGTAGCAGACGCCGGCAAAGAACGCGATCGCGACGACCACCGCGACCAACGACGTCAGGCCCGAGAGATCGACGATCGGCACCTTGCCGCCGACCCCGGTCAGGATCCGGCTCACGGGCCCGGCCACGGTCAGGAGCACGAGCAGGACGCCCAGGATCGCGAGACCGGCCTCGATCGCGCGGCGGCGGGCGACGTACTTGCCATAGCTGTTCAGCAGCAGCGCGCCGAACACGATGCCGATGCCCAGCGGCAGGACGACCACGATCAGGTCCTCGGGGCTCAGGCCGAGCGTGTCGCGCGCGAACGACGGCCCCAGGACGGCGACCACGCCGATCAGCGACGCGGATATGCCGAGGTAGGCCAGCGACCATGCGATCGGCCGGTTCTCGCGGATGTAGGCGACGCCCTCGCGGAGCTGCCCGAACACACCGCCCACCGATGCGCCGGCCTCGGTCACCGCACCCGTCACGGCCCCGGTCACCGCACCGATCCGGCTGCCTCGCTCGCGTGGCGCCGGTGGGTCGGCCGGCAAGGTCGCGCAGAAGACTGCCGCCAGGGCAAAGAGGCCGGCGACGAACGCGATCAACGGCTCCGGCGACCCGACGATACGCACGATCAGCGGACCGAGGAACGCGAATCCGACCGCGAAGGCGCCGTTCAGCGTCAGCGTGAACAGGCCGTTCGCGGCCACCAGCTGCTCGCGCGGGACGACGACCGGGATCATCGCCGCCTCGGCGGGGGCGAAGAACACCGTGACGGTCGAGAACGCCGTGTTCAGGAGGAGGACGAGGGCGACGTTGCCATCGGCCGCGAAGATCCCGACGAGGATGGCGCCGCGCAACGCGTTCGTGACGACGAGCATGAGGCGCCGGTCGACCCGATCGACATAGACGCCCGCGAGCGCCGAGAACACGACCGAAGGCACCAGGAAGGTCAGGAACAGCGCGCTCACCGCGGAGCTCAGGTCCGTCGCGCGCAGGACGACGACCTCGAGCGCGAAGAGGACCATGTTGACGCCGATCTGCGTCAGGACCTGGGCGAGCCACAGCAAGAGGAAAGGAAGGTTCCGCAGGCCCGCGACGGCCGAGGTCGCCTCCGTCGCGGGGGTGACGGCGGTTTCGTCGCAAGAGGTCCCGCCTCCAGCGCCCTCCGAGGCCCCACCGACGAGCGTCGCG
>CAYXVP010000037.1:2488-12758 GCA_964468305.1 uncultured Anaerolinea sp.
GGGGCGGTTTCGCGGAGACGGCGGCGGCGGGGTCGGCCCCGGTCGGGGGGGGGGGGCCGCTCGTTGCCGGGCGGTAAGGCCTCCGCGGCCGTCCGAGGCGCAACCGCGGCGCTCAGCGCGGGATCACCTCGAGAAACAAAACCGTCGAGGCGCGATTCGAGCTGTCGCCGCTCGAGCAGCACATGGCGCCCGCAGCCCTGGCAACGGAGCCCGATGTCCGCCCCGAGCCGGTCGACGAGCCACTCGCTCGAACCGCAGGGATGCGCTCGCCGAAGGCGGAGGACGTCGCCGAGGTACACACCGAGGACCGGCCGTCCGGACATCCGCGGGAGCGTACCAGCATCGGCCCCCCGATCAGAGGCGCGGCTGGCCGTGGGTCGGCAGGAGCGAGTGGTCGGTCGCGGGCAGGGTCAGCTGGTCCACCGGCGTGACCGTGAGCTGGGCGTCGGTGTACGTCGCGCCGATCTGCGCGATGACGCCGCCGGTCCGCGTGAGCGTGCCGGTCAGGATCTGCGGGCTGCCGATCGCGCGGATCTCGAATGTGTCGCCGATGGCATGGTTCTCGACCGACAGCGCACCCGGCGCGCCGGCCACGACCACCCCGGTCACGATCCGGACTCCATCCACCGAGATCGCCTCTGCGCCGGCGTTGCGGAGCTCGTTGAGCAGGTCCTCTACCCCGTCGCCGCCGATCCGCCCACGAACGACGATCGCCACGCCCTGACCCTCGACGGGTGTGAGCCCCGCCCATGCTCGGATCCGGGCGAGGTCGGCGGTCAGCTCGCCGACCGTCGTCTCGCCTCGGTTGTGGGCATCCGTGAGGTGCGCCTGCTGGTCCTCCAGGTCGGTGACCTCGGCGCGGAGCTGGTCGTTGCCGGCCGTGAGGTTCGCGACAAGCTGAGTGAGATCGGTCGCCGACAGCCCCGCGAGTGCCGGCGCGCCCGACTGGGCGCGCAGCTGGCCCACGGCGAGGACGCCCAGGAGGACCGCGACCGCGGCGACCGACAGCCGGCTCGCCGGCACGTCGGCCCGCGGAATCCGGCGGGCGTGGTCACCCTCGTGCGCACCGTGCGTCGACCCGACATGGCGGTCGGTCATGGTGTGCCCGACTGCGTTGGCGTCGCATAGCGCAGGTCGACCGTACCGGCATACGCGGGCAGATCGACCGAGGCGAGCACCGCCACGGACAGCGAGATCCCGGAGCGGTCGACCCGGCCCTCGACGAAGTCGACGAACGCGACCGAGCTCCGGAGCCGGACGTACAGGTCAGGCGCCCCGATCGCCTTGATCTCGTACGGCGGGGCGAGATATGCCGAGTTGACGAGGATCGAACCGCCGATGTCGATGACCGCGCTCGTCGCCGCGACGCGCTCGCCGTTGACGGCGATGGCCTCGGCGCCCGCGAGCCACAGCTCCCGCAGGATGACCCGCACGTCCTGGGCGGAGACGAGGGCATCGACACCCGCAGATGGCGTCCCATCCTCCAGGCGGAAGGCCAGGCCGGGTCCGGAGATCGCCACCAGCCCGGCCGCGAGCCGCGCATCCTCGAGGTCGGCGTACAGCTGCCGGAGCGAGTCGGCGGCGCCTGGGTCCTGCGCCTCCAGGTCGCCGATCCGCTTACGCAGGTCGAGGATGCTGGCCTTGAGGGTGTCCCGCTTCGCCTGCTGCTCGAGCGCCGTCTGGATCAGAGGCGCCCGCTCCTGGGTCGAATACTGGGTTCTCGGCTTCTCGCCGCTGACCTGGGCGGCGATGAGGAACCCCAGCACGAGCAGCGCGAGCGACAGCGCCACCTGGACGCTCGGCAGACCGCGGAAACGGGCGACGAGCGCGCTCACGGCTCGACGTCGTCGCCAGGTGGCGCGTCCTCCTCGGTGGCTGCGTCCCCCTCGGCTCGCTCGGAACCTTCGTCCTCGTAGACCGGTGCGAGCGGCGCAAGGAGCGGCTGGCCGCGGCTCAACCCGCGCGCCACCACGAACAGGCCGACGACGAGGAGCACGGCGAGCGCGCCGAGCACGCCGATCGTGATCGGGCCCGAGACGTCACCGGACCCCGAGGCCGCGTCGCGGAAGGTGGGTGCCGGTGCCCCGGAGACGCCGGGCTCGTTCGTCGAGACCGGAGCGGCGGCCCAGTCCGCCGGCACGGGACCGGCCGGCGCCGGCCGTGGCCCGAACGGGACCGGCTCGCCCACCCCGATGTCGGCCAACCAGCCGGTATCGAAGCCGGCAACGTCGACCCCCAATGCCGCCCCGAACGCCGCGTCATCGCTGACGCCGCCGGCGTAGCTTCGAATCAGCTTGACCAGCGCCTCCCGGCCGTTGGTGCGGATCAGGTAGTCGATGGCCGAGACGCTCTCGTCGTACGCGAGCGCGAAGCGATCGGCGGTCGTCGGGAACTGCCCGACCAACGCACGCAGCGGCATGATCTCGCCGGCGCGGGCGGTCTGCTGGACGTCGGCGCGGGCCGTCCCCGAGTAGCCCTCCGACAGGTAGACGGCGAGGCCCTCGTTCAGCCAGTGCGGCGGGTCGTGGTACGGATTGCTGGTCGCCGTGCCGAAGACGAGATGGGTCAGCTCGTGGGGCACGACGATGCCCACCCAGGCCGCGTCGACGTCGGACGGCGCGATGTTGGCGAACAGCGTGCGGATATCGGGCAGGGCGATCCCGCCAACGTTCTCGCGGATCGCCGGCCCGAGGACGTCCTTGAAGGCCTGGGCGTCGGCGTAGATGAAGTAGTCGATCGGCTCCGTCTCGGTGACACCGAGCAGCTTGCTCGCGTCCTTCACGGCCTGCTCCCCGATCTGGAGCGCGCGGCGCCCGAACGCGTCGGTGCCGGCGTACCAGTGCACGCGGACGATGTCGCCGTCGATGGTCTTCCAGTCGAAGCGGGTGTCCTCGTAGCGGATCGTCGCCGGTGGACTGTCGACGACGGTGCCGTCGTCGAGCGTGACCCGGAAGCCGAGCTGAACCCTGGTATTCGGGTAGACGGCGCCCGCCGGCGTCGGATAGGCGTACCGGAGCGTGTGTTGCCCCGTCCCCGGGCTCGGCATGTCGCCGAGGAACGTCACACGGCTCCCCCCGACTCGGACGTACGCCTCGAGCCGGTGCACGCCGCTCGGCAGCGACGCTTGCTGCTCGAGCGTGATCGACTCCAGGAACGTCTCTGTCGCGGTCGCGACGCCAAACGTCGGCTCTGCCGCCAGCACTCGCGGCGCAAAGGCGGCAGCCGCGAGCAGGGCGACCAGCGATGCGGCGAGGCGACTCACTGGGCCCACGCCATGCCCGCCGTGCGCAGGATGCCGAGCCCGTTGTCGCCGGCTCCGAGGAGTCCATCTCGCGAGAGCGCCGACTCCGTTCCCACGAACAGGGGCACGACCGGCACCTCGCGCTGAACCTCCGCCTGGGCACGCTCGTAGGCCGCCTGTGCCGTCGCGGGGTCACGGGTCCCGAGTGCGTCGGCGATCGCCTGGTCGAAGGCAGTGGAGGTCCAGTGCCCGTAGTTGTCGGAGCTGTCGCTCTCCAGGAGCACGCCCAGGAAGTCGTTCGGGCCGACGTAGTCGGCGATCCAGCCACTCAGCCAGAGGTTGGGTGGGTCGGTCGTCAGGCGGCCCAGGTCGTCGCCGAGGACGTCGACCTCGACACGCATGCCGAGCTCGCGCTCCAGGTCGGCCGCGATGGCGCCGGCGATGCCCGCGCCGCCGGCCGCGAAGGAGATTCGCGGCAGGCCATTTCCATCGGGGTAGCCCGCATCGGCGAGGAGCTGCCGCGCCTTCGCCGGGTCATGGGCGGGCCACCATATCCCCTCGCCGCTCCCGCTGATTCCAGGCGGGACCATGCGCTGTGCCGGGATCTGGCCGCCGAAGGATCCGAGGCTTGTCACCCGCTCCCAATCGACCGCCGCGCCGAGCGCCTGCCGGACCCGAACGTCGTCGAACGGTGCTTTCGTCGTGTCGATTCCGAGGTAGGTGAGCGCGAGGCTTGGCCCGGCGCGCAGCTGCGGCCCGAGGCTCGGGTCGTACGCGATCCAGGGCGCGTCGGTGAGGGCGATCGGCGTGTAGTCGAGGTCGCCGGCCTCGAAGGCGGCGACGGGGCTGCGACCGGCGATGTCGAGGACGAGGTGGACCGTCTCGATCGCCGGCGGGCCGGCCCAGTAGCGCGGGTTGCGCGCCAGCGTGATCTCGCCAGCCGATATCGCGGCGACGCCGTACCCACCGCTCACGATGGCGCCCGCGCCGAACGCCGGCCGCCCGTCCCGCCACGCCCCCGGCGGCACGATCCCGAAGGTCGGCGAGGAGACGATGGCCGGGAAGTCGGCCCCGGGCCGCTCGAGGTCGACCTCGACGTCGCCGCCTTTGGCGTGCAGCCCGACCGAGGCGGGGTCGCTCGATTGTCCGGTGACGTACGCGCGTGCGCCCCGGACGTCGATCAGCAGCGCCACGAGCGGAGACGGGTGGGCGGGATCGAGCAAGCGCAGCCAGCTGCCGACCACGTCGTCGGCGGTCAGCGGCGTGCCGTCCGAAAACGCCAGCCCGGGCCGAAGGTGAAAGACGACGCGGCGGCCGTCCGGGGCGACGTCCCAGGTGCGCGCGAGGGCTGGCTGCAGCTGGAGCGCGGCGTCGTATGCGGTGAGCGTCTCGTACAGCTGGGCCGTGATGGCCGCCGTTCCGGAGTCGCTCTGTGCGGCGGGGTCGAAGGTGCTCGGCGCCTGGACGAGGACCCTGACTTCGCTCCGTCCGGCAGCCTGGGCGGGTCCGTTGCTTGCCGGCGCCAGGAGCGCGACGACCGCGAGCGCGAGCCCGATGAGGAATGCCCCGGCGCGAGATCGTGTCAGGCGCGCCACCAGTCGAGCGTCTGGACGAGCCGCCCGTCGACGGGCCACGAATCGAGGCGGCGCTCGATCGGGATCGGCAGCCGGAGGCGCACCGCGCCCATGTCGCCAGTCCCGGAGAGCCCGAGCAGCAGTGCGAACACGAGCACCCATTGACGCATGGCCCGAGTATGCGACAAGGCTGCCGAATGCCTCGGGAGCGACGCCGATCAGACATCAGGCCCAACGCAGCGAGGCCCCGCGCTCGCATCGCCGGGGGAACGATGCGGCCCCGCGGGGCCCGCCCGAGATAACGAGGTATTCGGTGCGTCGTTAGGCTCTCGACCGCCCGAATCCCCACCGCACCGCACAGGACCGGTGCGGTCCGTCGACGCGCTCGATTCTCGACGCTCGGGCTAGCCGTGCTCGGCGGGCGCGGCCTCGGCAACGACCCGCAGGACGGGCAGTGGCTCGGCACGATAGGGCGCCTCGCTGTCGATGTCGCCGACGAATTCGGGCACGTCGGCATGTCCCAGGATCTGGCGGATCGAGATGATCTCGCCGATGTGGAACCAGTAGTGATATGTCACCCGCTGGACGGTCGAGCCGACCGTGCGTGTCCGGGGCACGCGGGTCCGCGGGAGCCAGGCCTCGAGCGCGCTCGTATCCAGCGTCTCGAGAATCGGGTCGGCTGCCCCGACGACGGCCCACCAGGTCGCGAGCGCCGCTGCCAGCGGCGGCGTCGAAGCCGGCTCTCCGTTCACGCCGTGCTCGTTCGCGGCGGGCACCGGGGTAACGTCCCGCAACCGCGTCAGGAACGAGAGCTGCTCGTGCCAGGCGAGGTGCGCCACGATCCAGCCGATCGAGTTCATCGGCTGCAGTCGCTTGACCCCGTCCGACTCGGGTACCCCATCGAGCGCCCGCAGCCACTCGCTGCGCGTGAACCGAAGCTGTTCGAGGAGCGGATGCGCCATCGGCCGCATGGTAAGGCGGCGAGGGAACCGTCTCGCTGGTCGTGTCGTCTCGCGCCCAAACCCCGGCCCACCTGCCAGGACCGGCAACGAGATCCGGAGGTGGACGATGCGCCGACGACTGCCGGCAGCACTCCTGGGGGCCGGGTTGGCCCTCCTCGCGATCGCAGGCCCGACCCTCGCCTGCGGCGGGCTCATCGGCCCGAACGGGGCGGTGAACCTGCTCCGCACGACGACCTTCGCGGGTTACCACGACGGCGTGGAGCACTACGTCACGGCCTTCCAGTTCCAGGGCGGCGGGGGCGCCTTCGGGTCGATCACGCCCCTCCCGGGGGTGCCGTCTTCCGTGGAGAAGGGTGGCGACTGGACGCTGCAGCGACTGATCCGCGAGACGGATCCGCCGGTCCCGCGGGCGCTGCAGTTCGACAGGCTGGCGGCAAGCGCCGGCGGCGCCGAGGTCCTGTTGCAGGTCCGCATCGACGCCCTCGACGTGACCGTCCTCAAGGGCGGTTCGGCCGACGTCGGCCAGTGGGCAGCCCAGCACGGCTTCCGGCTCCCGCCGGACGCGCCGGAGGTGCTCGATTTCTACGCCAAGCGCAGCCCCATCTTCCTCGCCGCCGTGTTCGACGCCAATGCGGCCAAGGAGCGCGGTCAGGCCATTGGCGATGGGACGCCGGTCCACATCACGATTCCGACGCCGAATCCCTGGGTCCCGATCCGGATCCTCGGCCTGGGCAAGGCGGCCGACGCTCGCGTCGACGCCGCGGTCTACCTGCTCACCGATCACCAGCCCGCCCTCCTCCCGACACCGACCGGATCGAACGGAATGACCCTCGACAACAGCGAGCAGGCGAGCCAGAGCCTCCTGAACGACCTCCGCTCCGACCGCGGGATGGGCTGGATTCCAACCGACGGTTGGCTCTCCAAGATCGCCATCGACGCGAATGCGCCGCAGCTGTCGTACGACCTCGCGGTCGACGCCAGTGGCCAGGGGGTTCCGTCCTGGGTCCAGGCGGGCCTGAACGTTCCGGTCCAGGTCAAGCTCGTCGATCAGTCGACGACGATTCGCGCGCTCCTCGCCGCGATCCTCGCCGTCGGGGTGCTCATCCTGGTCCTGCAGCTGGCGCGACCCACCGGGACGCGCGTGGCATCGCGGGCCTGAGATCGATGTCGCGCAACCGGGCCCGTCTCGTCCTCGGGGCGGGCCTCGTCGCCGTGACGGTGGCCGCGGGCGCCGCGGCGGTCGCGCTCGCGGCTCGCCCGGGGACTGCCCCGCAGACGGCGATCACGATCGAGATCAAGTACTCGCACTTCAACCCATCGGCCATCACGGTTCCCGTGGGCGTGCCCGTCACGATCACGCTCGTCAACGACGACCCGATCGACCACGAATGGATCATCGGCGACGACGCCGTGCAGCAGAAGCACAGGACGGGCACCGAGCTGCTGCACCCGGTCCGTCCGACCGAGCAGGTCATCCCGGCGCTCTCGACCCGCGTGACCACGATCACGTTCGATCGGCCGGCGCAGTGGAAGTACATCTGCCACCTGCCGGGCCACGAGGTCTACGGCATGGTGGGCGTGGCGACGATCGTCCGCTAGGCGCGCTGCTCTAGCTCGTACAGCGTGTGCGCCGCGAGGCCATGGGCCTCGGCTGCCCTCGCCTTGCACGCCCTGGGATCAGCCTGCCTCCCGGACGAGCCGCCGCCAGCCACCGGCGCGGTTGTTCGCCGCGATCACCCGGATGAGCGCCACGAACGCCCGCTCGTCAAGCGGGCTGTCCCGATAGAGCGCGATCTGGCGCGCGGTCTTGTTGTCCTGCCCAGCCGTGACGATCCCCGCAGGGTCGGGTGCGATCGGGTCGTACAGGAAGACGTTGACGTGGTCCCTCGTCGCCAGCAGCGCGGCAACGTTGCCGTTGAGCACGAAGTAGGGCTGAACGGCCCGCTTGATGGTCTCCTGGATCTCGGGATCGGCCTCGTGGATGAGGTCGCGCACCCGGCGACAGACGGCCTGCTGCCATGGCGGCAGCTTCGAGACGTAGTCGTCGACCCGCGGGTCACCCTCCGATGGCACGCGGTCACGGTAGCGGGATGGTCGCTACATGGTCTGGACGCGTGGGAAGTAGTGGGCCACGAACCCGACGTAGACGAGCCAGGCGGCAAACCAGACCGCACCGGCAAGGAGCAGGTTCATGGTGAAGAGGATGAGGCTCGGAACCAGGAACATGAGGCTGTAGCCGACCAGCCAGAGGCGGTCAGCCCGCTTCGCGAACACCGCCCGATCGGCCTCGTCGATCCGGTCCTTCGATTGGCCGGCGCAGTGGAAGTACGTCTGCCACCCGCCGGGCCACAAGGCCTACGGCAATGTGGGCGTGGCGACGATCGCGCGCTAGGCGCGCCGTCGCGCACCTCGGACGGGCGGCGGCGGCTACCCTCGCGACAATGACGACAAACGTGGTTGGAATCGGCTCGCTCAGTGCCGCTCCCGGAACCCGTGTCACGGGCGTCGTGCCCGTCGAGCTCGGCACGGCGACGGTCGAGGTGCCCGTTACGATCGTCCACGGCTCGCGACCCGGCCCGCGCGTCGGCGTGACCGCCGGCATCCACGGCGCCGAGTACGTGTCGATCGCCGCGTTGCGCGAGGTCGTCGCCAGCCTCGACCCCGCAGCCGTGAGTGGGTCGCTGGTGGCGGTGCTGACCGCGAGTCCCGCGGCTTTCGCCGCCCGTTCGATCTACGTCAACCCGCTCGACGGGCTCAACCTCAACCGACAGTTCCCGGGCGACGCCCGCGGATCGCCGACACAGCGTCTCGCCCACTGGCTGACGACGAACGTCATCGCCGGCTCGGACGCGTTCGTCGACATGCACTGCGGCGACATGAACGAGGCGCTGGATTCGTTCACCGGGATCCTGGACACCGGCAACGCGTCCAGGGACGCTCGCAGCCGCGAGCTGGCGGAGGCGTACGGACTGCGCTATCTGCTCATCGCCAAGACACAGGGAACGACACTGGCGGCGGCCGCCGCGCTCGGCATTCCCGGGGTGCTCGGTGAGGTCGGCGGTCAGGGCCTGTGGCCGAACGAGCATGTCGCATTGCATGCCGCCGGATTCCGGCGGGTGCTCTGGGCAGCGGGCCTCATCGACAGCGCCCCGGCGACGCCCGGTCACCGCACCCAGCTCCTCCCGACGGAGGCCTGGACGCGGGCGACGACGACCGGCTACTGGCACCCGGCCGTCGGCGTTGGCGACCGGGTCCCGGCCGGCGCGGTGGTCGGCGAGGTGCAGGACGCGTTCGGGGCTGTCCTCGAGCGCCCCTTGGCCTCGATGGATGGCGTGGTCATCTTTCTCGTGAGCTCCCTCGCGATGAACGCGGGAGATCCGCTGCTCGCGCTCGCGGGCTGACCGGTTGAGCTCGCTCGACAACCGGAAAACGGCCGCGAAGGGCGGGGTCCCCTACCCGCTGCCGGCCGCGATGACCGGCAGGGCCAGCCCCGCGAAGGCCGAGCTCGGCGACAGGCCGGTCTTTGCATACATCAGCAGCCTGCCTGAACCGCAACGCTCCATCGCCGAGCGAATCGATGACCTTGCGGCAAAGACGCTGCCCGACCTGCAACGAAGCGTCAAATGGGGCATGGCGTGGTACGGCGTCGGCGACGGCTGGTGCTTCTCATGTGGCGGTTTCGCCGGCCACGTCAAGCTCACGTTCGGGCGGGGCACGTCGCTCAAGCCGGCCCCGCCGGCCATGCCGATCGGGATGGGCAGGGACTCGCGCGGCGTCGACCTCGAATCACTGGACGACATCGATGAGGTTCAGGTCGCCGAGTGGATGCGGCAGGCGGCGGCACTCCCTGGCTTCGGGAGGCGCTGATCGAGCTGATCTCTCCCCCGGCGCCGCGGGACCGCCGGACGAAAGTGCCCCCCCGGACGGACCCCAACCGGCCGCGCAAGCCCTAGGGCCGCCCCGCCCTGGCCCCGTAGCCACCGGGGCCCCCCCGGGGAATCCGCCGGCCGTCAAGGCCAGGGTAATAAGCGCAACCAGCGAAATGCCGTCCATGATGCGTTCGACCGCGATGGAGGCCAGCGCGGTCGAGAACCGGACGCCGGTCAGTCGTCCCACGGCATAGGCGCGGGCGAGCTCGCCGGCACGCGCGGGCAGGAGATTGTTCGCCATGAAACCGATGGCCGTGGCGTGCCACAGGGGGACGAAGCCGAGGGACTCGCCCTCCAGGCGGAGGAGGTAGCGCCAGCGGGCGGTTCGCAAGGGGAAAGTGGCCGTGGCGAGGACAATCGCGGCGGCAAAGGGCACCGGGCGCGCGGCGCCCACGTATTGCAGGACCCGCGAGGCAGAGACCCCGTGGAGCGCCCACCAGAGGAGGGCCACCGACGCGCCGAGGCCGAGCGCGCCGGTCCAGCGGGTACGTCGGCGCTCAGGAGGGGCGCTGCCCGAGCTTGACGAGATCGAAGATTTCCTCGAGCAGCTCACTGACCCGTTCG
>CAYXVP010000038.1:0-12697 GCA_964468305.1 uncultured Anaerolinea sp.
CGGGCGTCGATCTGGTCGGTCGACGTCGGGGCCGGGGCGGCGCTGCCGCGGGAGGCGCTGGCTGCAGGCGGACCCGTCGACAAGGCCGCCTGGTCGCCCGACGGCCGCTGGCTGGCGGCGGTCGGCTGGGTCGCCGCCGACGCCGTCGACGACACGAGCCCAGAGCTCATCGTCGGGCCGGCCGACGCGTCCGAGGCGCCGTGGCCCCTTGCGCCGATCCTCGATCGGCCCATCGGCGCCTGGAATGACACGGACATGCACGGCTGGATGGCCAACTCACGCGTCACGCCCGTCTGGGTCGACGAGGCGACGATCGTGGCGGTTGTGACCGATCGCGGGCGCGCGACGCCGTGGCGGTTCTCGGTCGATCCGGCGACGGGCCGGCCGTCAGGCAGTCCGGAGCCGCTCGTGCGGGACGGCATCGACGTGTACAGCCTCGGGGGGACCGCAGCCTCGAACGTCCCACGGGAGCGGCGCGTCACGGCCGTCGCGTGCATCGGCAGCGGGCCCATGGATCTCGTCACCGTCCCGCTCGATCCGACGATCGAGCCTCGCCGAAGGACGACGATGGGCGGTCGCTGGGCGACCGGATTCGACTGGCCGGAGATGGGCGAGATCGACATCCCCGGCCCGGGCGGCGCGATTCACACGTGGATCGCCTCGCCGGCGGGAGCAGGCGATCGGCCGCTACCGACGATCGTCGATGTCCACGGCGGGCCGCTCGGCGCCTGGGCGCCGGCGCCGCACGTCGAGGTCGTCCTGCTCTGCGCCCGCGGCTACCGGGTCGTGCTGCCGAACATCCGCGGCTCGACCAGCTACGGCAGGGACTGGATCCGCCCACAGCTCGGCAGCTGGGGCGGGCCGGACGCGGAGGACGTGCACGCCGCGATCGATCACTTGATCGAGCTCGGCCTCGCCGACAAGGACCGGCTCGGGGCGCTCGGGCTGTCGTATGGCGGGTTCATGGTGAACTGGCTGGTCGGTACCACCGATCGGTTCAAGGCGGCTGTCAGCGTTGCGGGCGTCTCCAACCAGGTGTCTGCCTGGGCGGACGGCGACACCAGCGTCGACTTCAACCGCTGGGCGCTGCTCGGTGCGCCCCTCGACCACGAGGGCATGGAGAAGCTCTGGCGCCAGAGCCCGCTCGCCAACGTGGCCAACGTGCGGACGCCGCTCCTCATGCTCCAGGGCGAGGAGGATCGGCGCTGCACGGCCAGCGACAACGTCCAGTTGTTCACGGCGCTGCGGGTCCTCGGCCGGACGGTCGAGTTCGTGCTCTATCCCGAGGAGTCGCACGTGTACTTCACCAACGGGCGGCCCGACCGACGAATCGACCACATGACCCGGCTGCTCGATTGGTTCGACCGCTACCTCGCGTAGGCGGGGCGGCTAGAGCAGATCGCGCGCAATGACCTCGTGCCACTCGCGCTCGAAGAACGGCTCGCCATCCAGCTCCACCCGGATGCCGACACGCATGTCGAAGGCGGTCGCCTCGGTGAGGGTCGTGCCGTCCGCAATGGCGCGAACGCGCCGGCCGTCCTTGTCCAGGCGGTACTCGCAGGTGTTCTCGAAGCGACCCGCCCCAGGGTTGCTCTCCGAGGCAGACATCGTGAGCGTCTCGCCGACATAGAGCGTCGAGGCGCCGTCAGGGAGGACGCTCGTCTCGCCCTCGTGCGTGTCGATCGTGAACGTCCCGGCCGCCTCGTCCCACCGCGCATCCCAGCGGCTGGGCTCGGAGCTGTCGCCGCCGATCTCGACGAGCTTTGGGGGTTCCGACGGGAAGGGCGGTGGCTCCACGAGCTCCCTCCCCGATGGGGCAAGCGGCAGCTCGAGGCGCGACCCGGCCCCGCCGCCGTATGCGATCGTCAGCGTGCCGGCGCCGGGTGACGGCCAGATGACGGGCCAGTGTGAGCTCGCGACGCTCAGCTGGATCCTGTGGCCCGTCGGGAAGCGGTAGCCGGCCACTCGCAGCGGAACTCGAATTTCGGGGGGGCGCACGGGGTGCAGCGCTCCCGCCCGTGCTTTGGACTCGCGAGGCGGGAGGTGTAGGAGGCCCTCGGCGACCTGCTCGACGGCCCCCTCCGGCGGGACGTCGCCGGGCCGGATCACGAGGTAGGCTACGGGTGGGCTCGCGGCGCCACGCAGCACGGCGACGGGGACGCCAAGGATGTCGAGCGGCTCGTCGAGTGGCTCGCTCGTGTAGGTCGGCCCCGCGTCCGCCTCGATGCGGAGGTCCGCGGCGAGACCGTTCGGCGGGTGGCCGGCGCCCCAGCACAGCGACCCGCCGCGCGCGCCCGCGGTCGGGTGGTGGGCGAACATGTCGTTCCCGCGGCCGGACGGCGCCTCCCCGAGCGCACCGGCGCCGAGGTGCAGGATGCGCTGCTGCGGCGCCGCGGAAGGCCAGGCACTCGTCGCCTGCCAACGGCCGTTCAAGCGATCGGGAAATCGCTCGGGCGGAGTTGGGTCGCGGCGGTACCAGGTCAGCGGTGGCTCCGCCTCGACCCCGTTGTCGGCGCCCTTCAGCCAATGGTCGAACCAGCGAACCATCTCGTGCAGCCAGTCGATGTTCGGGCCGGGGTAGGCGCTGTGGGCGTGGCCGTGGACCCACGGCCCGACGATCGTGCGGCGGCCGGCGGCGTTCGCGCAGCGGGCCTGCATCCGGATCGCGGCGTCCACGTACTCATCCATCCAGCCGGTGATATGCAGGATCGCCGCCTCGATCCGGCCGTAGTCCGGCGCCAGCGAGCCGACCCGCCAATACGGCCCGTCGCGCTGCTGCCGCGCCCACTCGAAGAGCCAGACCGGGGTCGCCTCGAGCCGCTCCCGCCACCGATCGAGCCAGGCGTCGCCCCACGCCGAGGGCAGCCCGGGCAGGGCGTTCATCGCGACCTGGCTGACCGCGTACTGGGCGAGCTCGCTGACGGTCATCGCCCCGCCCACGTAGTGGACGTCGTCCGTGTAGCGATCGTCGGTCGCCTGGACGGGCACGATCGCGCGGAGGTGCGGCGGCCGTGTGGCGGCGACCTGGATCGAGGTGAATCCACCGTACGAAAGGCCCCACATGCCAACCGCACCCGTGCACCACGGCCGCGCGGCCAGCCACTCGACCGTGTCATGGCCGTCGCGCGTCTCGGCCTCGGTGTACTCGTCCAGCGGGACCCCATCGGAGCTGCCGGTGCCGCGGACGTCGAGACGGCAGTAGGCGTAGCCACGCTCGGCGAGGTAGGCCGCGATCGTGAGATCCCACGCCGCCGACCAGTCGTCCTTGCGATACGGGTCGGTGTTCAGGATCGCCGGCACCCGCTCCCTCGCATCGAGCGGGCGGAAGAGATTGACCGAAAGGCGCAGCCCGTCGCGGGCCGGGACGCCGACGTCGCGGGCCACCTCGAGGCCGAGTCGGGCGTCGAGCTCCGCAAGGGCGTTGGCGGGAACCGGGGAGGCGGGCACGGTCGGTCGAGGATAGGCAGCGGGGCTCGGCTATCGTGGCCCGATGGGCAGCGCGGCGGCCGATTCGTACGACGCGATCGTCGTTGGGCTGGGCGGCCTCGGCAGCGCCGCCGCGTACCGCCTCGGGGCGACGGGCGGTGGCCGGCGGATCTTGGGTCTCGAGCAGTTCGAGCTCGGCCATGATCGTGGCGCCTCCAGCGACGTGTCCCGGATCACGCGCTTCTCGTATCACCGGCGCGAGTACGTCGAGCTCGCCATCGAGGCGCAGGCGGCCTGGCGCGAGGTCGAGCGCGATTCCGGGGAGACGATCGTCACGCTGACTGGCGGCCTCGATCTGGCTCCGCCCGACGCCGCCGAGTCGATCGACGACTACGCCGACGCGATGACCGCGCTGAGCGTCCCGTTCGAGTGGCTCGACGACGCCGAGGTCGCTCGGCGCTGGCCACAGTGGCGGCTCGATCCCGGGACCCGCGCGATCTTCCAGGCGAACGGCGGCATCGCCGACCCCGAGCGCGGGAACCGTGCCCACCAGCGCCTCGCGCGCGAGGCGGGCGCGACCCTCCTCGAGCACGCCCGCGTGTCGGCCATCGAGGACAGCGGCGGCGAGCTGCAGGTCGCTCTGGAGGACGGGCGGCGGTTCGCGACGGGCTCGGTCGTGCTTGCCGCGGACGCGTGGACGAACGACCTCCTCGAGCCACTCGGCGCCCCGCTGCCGCTCACCGTCACGCGGGAGCAGGTCACCTGGCTCGAGGCGAAGGAACCCGGTGCCTTCCAGCTGGGCCGCTTCCCGATCTGGATCTGGCTCGACCAACCGTCGTTCTACGGTTTCCCGACCTACCGCGGACCCGGCCCCAAGGTGGCCGAGGACGTGGGCGGGCGCGAGACGACGGCTCGGACCCGCTCCTTCGCCACCGATCCGGACTGCCTCGGCCGCGTGGAGCGATTCCTCGCGACGCGAATGCCCGGCGCGGTGGGCAGGGCAGTCGCGACCAAGACATGTCTGTACACGCTGACGCCCGACCGAGACTTCGTGCTGGATCGGCTGCCGGGGCATCCCGGCGTCGTCGTCGCCCTTGGCGCGGCCCACGCGTACAAGTTCGCGGCGCTCTTCGGCCGGATCCTGGCCGACCTGGCGCTGGACCCGGAGCGGCGAGCGCCCGGCCCCGAGCTCGCGCTGTTCGCGCTGGACCGGCCGACGCTTCGCCAGCCCGCGACGAATCTCGCTTCCGCCGGCTGATCTCGCCACGAATCGCGTTGCGCAAAAGCCATCGAGCGTGCGAACCTAGCCGACGCACGGGCCACTGAGCACATCTGGCGACGACGCCCCCAGAGCATGTCGTCGAAGGAGGAGCAGATGCGATCGTCCCCACGCCGCCGTGGAGCAGGGCTGCTGGCCATGCTCGGCCTCATCGGAGGCATGACCCTCGTTGGGGTCGCTCCGACTTCGGCGGCAAACCCGGTCGTCCTGCGCGCCGGGACCACCCAGGACCTCGACTCATCGAATCCGTTCAACACGATCCTCGTCGTCGGCTACGAGGCGTTCCAGCTCACCTATGACCTCCTCGTGGAATTTGACAAGGACGCGCATCCCGCGCCCGGTTTCGCCGACAGCTGGCAACGCGCACCCGACAAGGTGACGTTCCACATCCGGTCCGGCATGAAGTGGTCGGACAACACCCCGGCGACGTCCGCGGACGTTTGCTACACGTGGGGCCTCGCCATGGCCGCGATCAAGGCTGGCACGAACGTCGGGGCCGGATACCTGGACCCAAATGTGAAGGACGCGGGGGTCACCAAGATCGAGTGCCCCGACGACTCCACGTTCGTCGCCTACACGACCGACCAGTCTGATCGGATCTTCCAGGTCTATATCCCGATCCTGCCGAAGCACATCTACGGCAAGGACGACTACAAGAAGATCGCCGATGAGAAGTTCGACGCACCGCTCGTCGGCACGGGCCCGTACACACTCGCTGAGTGGAAGACGGGCCAATTCGCCCGGTTCGTCCGGAACCCGAACTACTGGGGCAAGCAGGGCTTCGAGGACGAGGTCGTGCTGCAGATCTACAAGAACTCGGACACGATGGTCCAGGCCCTCAAGTCCGGTGAGCTGGACTACGCACACGGCGTCAACTCGGACCAGTTCAAGCAACTCAAAACCGATCCGGCGTTCACGACCGTCGCCGGCAAGCTGAACGGCTGGTCGCAGCTCGCCTTCAACACGTACTCGAAGCCCATCAAGGGCGGGGGCGCGTCCACGAAGGCGCTCCAGGACCCGGCGTTCCGCGACGCGCTCGGCTACGCCACCGACAAGCAGGCATTGGTGGATCGGGTCCTGGGTGGCTTCGGCGACCCCGGTGACACGTCCATCCCGCCGGTCCTCGCCGACTGGCACGTAACGCCCGACAACCCGCGTCATTTCGACATCGAGGCCGCGAAGCAGAAGCTCGACGCGGCTGGCTACAAGCTCGATGCCAGCGGCAAACGCCTGGACAAGGAAGGCAAGCCGATCAACCTTCGGCTCGACTACCCCAACACGGACGACAACTATCCCAAGGTGGCCCAGTTCGTAACGTCGTGGTACGGCCAGCTCGGGATCGGCGTGACCTCGCAGGGCTTCGACAGTGCGACGCTGGGCGAGATCATCCTGCCCCCGGAAGGTAGCGGGACCGCGAAATACGACATCGAGCTGTGGGGATGGGTCGGCAACCCCGACCCGAACGCCCTCCTGCAGATCTTCCGGTGCGACGCGATCGGGTCGTCATCTGACAGCCAGTACTGCAATCCCACGTTCGACAGCCTCTACGACCAGCAGCTGGCCCAAGCCGGCAGTGCTCGCCACGACACCCTCGCGAAGATGCAGAACATCATCTACAACGACGCCCCGTACGACATCCTGTACTACGAGGCCTCGCTGGACGTGTGGCGGAACGACCGCTTCGCCAGCTGGCAGAACATGCCGTCGGATGGCACCCCGTTCTTCACGTACGGCATCCTCGACTACACCCTGCTGACGGATGCGACGTTGCTGCCCACCCCGGGCCCGACCGTGCTGGCCACGGCAGGCGCCTCGGGCCCGCCCGCGACATCACCCCCTTTGACCGGCGGGACGTCCGGCAGCGGTGACAGCACGGGGCTGGTGATCGTTCTCGTCATCGTGGTGATCGTCGTCCTGGCGGGCTGGTGGCTCATACGCCGGCGGAACGCTCCGGCGGTCGACGAGGAGTAGGACCCGGGCAACGACTGGAGCTTCAAGAGTGGATCCTCGTCGTAAGGGAGCCGCCGACGTGCGGCTCCCTACGACCGGTGAGGCCATCGCCAACCCGTGAACGGGCGATACATCGTTCGGAAGGTCACGCAGGCGATCGTGACGATCACGGCGATCGTCCTGCTGATGTTCGTCCTGTTCCGGATCATGCCCGGATCCCCGGACCGTGCAGTCAAGCGGCCCAACATCACGGTGGAGCAGGTCCAGGCGCTCAAGGCGCAGCTCGGCCTGGACAAGCCGCTCCTGCCGGACCAGCTGGTGACCTACATCGAATCGACCCTGTCGGGCGATCTCGGCTATTCGTTCAAGTTCAGGGGCCAGCCCGTATCCGAGGTCATCGCCGGTGCCATCGGACCGACCGTGCTTCTGATCGGGCTGGGAGAGCTGATCGCGATCGTCGTCGGACTGGCCCTCGGTTCGTTGTCCGGCTGGCGCCGAGGCGGACTCGTCGACCGCGTCGGCAACGGAGTGAGCCTGATCCTCTACTCGATGCCGTATTTCGTGATCGGCATGCCCTTGATCATCATCTTCGCCTCGGGACTCCATTGGTTCCCGACCTCGGGCATGACGACGTCCGCCGGTAGAGGCGACGCGATCGCGCAGCTCCTTGACCTCGGCTCCCACCTCGTCCTGCCGTTGGTCGCTGTGTCGCTCGGGTTGATCGGGGGCTACTCGATCCTCATGCGCTCCTCCATCCTCGACACACGCGCGGAGGACTACATCACGACTGCACGGGCCAAGGGCCTCCCGGATCGGCGAGTCCTGTGGAGCCACGCGTTCCCCAACGCGCTGCTCCCGATGGTGACGTGGATCGCGATCAGCCTCGGCTATGTCATCGCTGGCGCAATCACCCTCGAGGTGGTCTTCAACTGGCCCGGGATCGGGACGCTCACGGTCGATGCGCTCGATGCCCGGGACTACCCACTGCTGCAGGGGATCTTCCTCCTGATCGCCGTCTCGGTTGTCGTGGCCAACCTCATCGCCGATCTGGTCTACGGCCTGCTTGACCCTAGGGTCCACGCGTGATCGGACCCGGAGCTCTGCCGCCAGAGGCCGTCGCGATCCAGGGTCTCGCCTCTGTCCGTCGATCCGCGGGCTTCGCGAGCCGGATCCTTGGACGTTCGGACGGGCTGGTCGGCGTGATCATCCTCGCGTTCTTCGCGTTTATCGCCGCGTTTCCCGACCTCCTCGTGGGACCCCTGGAGGACGTCGTGACGGCGACCGGGATGCCGCTCCATGCTCCTTACGCAGGGCACATATTCGGAACGGACGAGCTCGGCCGCGACATGCTCAACCTCACCGTGCACGCGGCCCGCATCTCGATGGTCATCGGGCTCATGGCAACGATCATCACGATCGTCGTCGGGGCGGTCGTTGGGATCGTCAGCGGCTACGTGGGCGGCACCCTCGACGCGATCCTGATGCGCATCGCCGACTTCTTCCTTGTCCTGCCCACGGTGGTGCTCGCCCTGATCCTCGCGCCGGTGGTCCTCGACGTCATCGGCGCCGATGCACAGTTCGGCGGCATCCGGGCGACGCTGCTCGTCATCGTCGTCGTCATTGGCCTGACCAGCTGGGCAACGACCGCTCGAATCATCAGGTCCCAGGTGCTCTCGCTGAGGGAGCGCATGTTCGTTGACCGGGCGCGCGTCATCGGCTCCGGTCCGGGGCGGATCATGCTCCGGCACATCCTGCCCAACGTCGTGAACTTGATCGTGGCGCAGGCGGTGTTGACGTTTGCGGGCGCTGTATTCACTGAGACGACGTTGTCGTTCATCGGCCTGGGTGACCCAGTGGCGCCGTCCTGGGGCCAGGTCCTGAACACTGCCCAGGCAGCAGGTGCGCCGGGCCTCGGCGCATGGTGGTACATCGCCCCGCCGGCCGTGTGCGTCGTCCTGGTTGTCCTGTCGTTCACTCTGGTCGGCAACGCGCTCGACGATCTGCTCAACCCGAAGTCCGCGACCAACCGATGAACGAGCGACCCGTGGGCGAGCCCCCGGAATCCATGGACGCCCCAGAGCCTGTCGCGCTTCCCGAGGACGCCACGATCACGCCGTCGAAGGCGGCCGAAATCCGCAGTCAGCGCCAGTGGCCGCTGCCGAAGCAGGCCGTGCCCGGCGCGCCGCTCCTCGAGGTGAGGGACCTCCAGACCCACTTCAAACTGCGGAACGGGTGGGTCAGGGCGGTGGACGGGGTGTCGTTCGGGCTGGCCGATGGCGAGGCGCTCGGACTGGCGGGCGAGTCCGCCTGCGGCAAGACGACGACGGCCCTGTCGCTGATGAAGCTGCTGCCCGGCAACGGCCGGATCCGGGGCGGAAGCGTGGAGCTGTTCGGCATCGACCTCGTGCCCAAGACCGAGGTGCAGATGCAGCGCTATCGGTGGCGCGAGATCAGCATGGTCTTCCAGGGCGCGATGAACGCGCTGAACCCGGTGATCCGGGTGGGCGCCCAGATCGCCGAGCCCATCCAGTACCGGCTCGGCCAGTCGGAGGCGGTGGCGCGCTCGCGGGCGGTCGAGCTGCTGGACCTCGTTGGCATCCCGCGCAAGCGCTCGGGCAGCTACCCACACGAGCTGTCGGGGGGCATGCGCCAGCGGGCGATGATCGCGATGGCCCTCGCGTGCGACCCGGCCATCGTGGTCGGCGACGAGCCGACCACTGCGCTCGACGTCATGGTCCAGGCGCAGATCCTGGAGCTGCTGGAGCGGCTTCGGCGGGAGCTCGGTCTGTCGCTGGTCCTCATCACCCACGACCTGTCCGTCCTCGCCGAAACCTGCGATCGCGTGCTGGTGATGTACGCCGGCAAGGTCGCGGAAGAGGGTCCCGTGCGCCGCGTCTTCACCGCGCCGCGGCATCCCTACACCCGCAAACTCGTGGGCTCGTTCCCGAACCTCCACGCCGATCGTCGCTCGCTCGACGTCATCCCGGGCCAGCCGCCGGACCTGCTCGACCCGCCGCCGGGCTGCCGGTTCGCGCCGCGCTGCGACTTCGCGATGCCGGTGTGCCGCGAGGTCGTGCCGCCGGAGGTCCGGTTCTCGGACGGCGTCCGCGTCGCCTGCCACCTATTCCCGAAGTCCGACATCGAGACCGTCGCAACGACGGCGGCTCCAGCCGAGCCGAACGCTCCGGCCGCATGACCGACCTCCTCCGTCTCGAGAACCTCGAGGTCCACTTTCCGATCCGCCGCGGGCTCGGCGATGTTCTGTTCGGTCGCGGCCCGGGCGTCGTCCGAGCCGTCGACGGCATCGACCTGTCGATCAGAAAGGGTGAGGTCCTCGGGCTCGTCGGCGAGTCCGGGTCGGGTAAGACGACGACCGGCCGGGTGATCGTCAAGCTCACCCGCCAGACCAGCGGCAGGGTGATCTTCGACGGGTCGGACGTCAGCAACCTGTGGGGGGTCCGCGGGCTTCGCGACTACCGACGCCGGGTGCAGCTGATCTTCCAGGACCCGTACGAGACCCTCGACCCGAAGCAGACGATCCGTGACTTCGTGGCGGAGCCGCTCGAGGTCAACGGCATCGGCCGCAGTGCCGCCGAGCGCCGGCAGCTGGTCAGCGCGGTGCTCGAGGCAGCTGGCCTACGGCCCGTATCGACATACGCGTCGCGGTACCCTCACGAGCTGTCCGGCGGCCAGCGCCAGCGCGTGGCCATCGCCCGGGCGCTCGCGGTCGGGCCGGAGCTGGTCGTCGCCGACGAGCCGGTGAGCATGCTCGACGTCTCGATCCGGACCGAGCTCCTGCGGCTCATGCTCGACCTGCGCAAGGCGCGCAACCTGACCTACCTGTTCATCACCCACGACCTGTCGATCGCCTGGGTCATCGCCGACCGGATCGCGGTGATGTACCTCGGCAAGATCATGGAGATCGGGCCGGCGAACGAGGTCATCCATTCGCCGCGCCACCCATACACCGCCGCGCTCGTGTCCGTGGCGCCGTCGCCGGAGCCGCCCGAGGCGGGCGAGCGGGCGAAGCGGACGATCCTCGTGGGCGAGACGCCCGACGCCGCGGCGATCCCGCGCGGCTGCCGATTCAACACCCGCTGCCCGCTGGTGTTCGACCGGTGTCGCGTCGAGGAGCCGCCGCTCATCGACGTCGGCGACGGACACGCCGCGGCGTGCTGGCTCGCGGAGCGCGCCAGGACCGAGGGCGGGATCGCCGACATGCTGCCGAATGCCGGGCGACCGCTAGGGCTCGCGAGTCCCGCCGCGCAGCAGCTCGCGAGCCCGGCCGACTAGGTCAGCCCGGGAGCTCGGTCAGCCGGGGAGCTCAGCCGGGGAGGATCGCCCGACCGCTCCGGTCGTGGGGCGCGTCGACGCAGAAGGGGCTGTCGCCCCGCGCGTCGCGTCCGCCCATACGCCCGAAGTGGAACCACGGCGCATCGTCCGAGGTCCCGCTCGGCTCCAGGCGGCAGCCGCAGACGGCGCAGGTCACCGCGGCGATCTGGCCGTCCCGGACGGCGCGCTCCTGGCGAGCCTGCGGATTCAACTCGAGCGTCATGGCCTTTCCCCTCCGACCTTCTCCGGGTCGTCAGTGGGAGTGTCCCGTTCGAGCTGCGCGTGCGTCGACCCCGATTCGGTTCTCGTTCGGTTGCGATCCGGTTAATCGAACTCGTACTCGTCGACGTCGATGACGGCCTCGTAGCCGATGGCCTGGTAGATCCTGTTCGCGGTCGGATTGGCAAGATCGGTGAAGAGGAAGACGAAGGTGCGTCCGGCGTCGAGCTCCGCCTGGGATACCTGCGCGACGAGGTTGCTCGCGTAGCCGCGGCCCCGGTCGGCGGGTGGTGTGTACACCGGGCCGACGCGAATTCCGTGGGGGGTCACGCCGCCGACCCCGGTCAGCGAGACGACGCGCTCGCCGTCGACCCAGAGCCAGGCCGCTCGCCCGGCATCTCGCAGCAAGCGATCCGCGATCCCGTCCCAGTCCTGTCGAGGGCTGTTGCGGAGGGCTTCCTCGTGGAAGGCCCGGACCCACGCGGCGAGCAGGTCACGATGCGACTCGCCTGCCCTGACCATCGACCCGGGCGCCGCCGGCGGCGCGGTGACCTTCCGGAGCTGGAACGCCCGCTCGTGGGTGAGCAGGTGAGCCGGCGCTCGCGTCACGCGCGTCCAGCCCTCGGCAAAGTGCTCCGCCGCCATCGTCGGCCCAACGACGCCGGGCAGCGCCTCACCGGCGAGGTCGTCGACCAGGCGATGCGCGGCTCCCGGGTGATCCATCACCGACAGGACCAGCCGCCACGGCGGCGTCCGGATCGCCGCGCCGACGACCCGGTCGCCGTGCAGCACGGTGGCGAGATACGGCGCTCCGTCGTACTGACTGGGATCCTCCTCGATCGAGGAGGCGATGCCGAAGATCAGGTTGTGCTCGGCCTCTCGCGCCTCGAGGAACTCGCCGGCCAGGTCCATGAAGCCGGCGACCGAGCTCGATCGAAGGACGTCCACGCGCCGAGCCTAGCCGGGGCGAGTCCCCTGAATTCAGGCGCCGCGACTGGAGGGCCCGCTGGGATTCGAACCCAGGACACGAGGATTAAAAGTCCCCTGCTCTGCCACTGAGCTACGGGCCCGCGCACAGTTTGCGTGATCCGAGGTCGGCGGAGAGGCAAGGCCTCCGAGGCGCGATCGCCGGGGGAACGACTGCTGCTCTCGAAGGCCCTTCCTCGAATTGCCACGATACCTAGTTATTCGCGTATCTGCTAGCCCGGCACGGTCAATTCGTGCTTTCGCCGCGAGATGAAGTCGTCCAGCGCCTCGACAAGGCCAGGATCAAGCGGCGGCGCCTCGTACTCGGCGAGGAGCTGCTTCCAGATCCGGTTCGCCCGCTCCGTCGCGGTTCGCGCGCCGTCCTGCTGCCACGTCTCGAAGTTCCGCCAGTCGGACAGGAACGGCTGGTAGAAGGCCGATTCGTAGCGCTCGAGCGTGTGTGCCGACCCGAAGAAGTGGCCGCCCGGGCCAACGTCGGCGATCGCGTCGAGCCCGAGCTCGGCG
>CAYXVP010000039.1:0-7075 GCA_964468305.1 uncultured Anaerolinea sp.
TTCGGTGGAGAAAACCGCGGTCGACGGCTTCAACCTGGCAGCAGCGAAGCGCGAGTATCTGGCGATTGCCGGGCCGTCCGGCTGCGGCAAGACCACGACGCTCCGGATGATCGCCGGCTTCGAGCAGCCGACATCGGGCTCGATCACGATCAACGGGGAGGACGTCACCTTCAAGGCGCCCAACAAGCGCAACGTGGGGATGGTGTTCCAGGCGTACGCGCTGTTCCCGAACATGACCGTGGCCGACAACATCGGCTTCGGGTTGCGTGTCCGCAAACGCTCCAAGGACGACATCAGGAAGCGCGTCGGCGAACTTCTCGAGATCGTGAACCTGCCGGACAAGGGGAGCCGCTACCCGTACCAGCTCTCGGGCGGCCAGCAGCAGCGCGTGGCTTTGGCCCGCGCGCTGGCGTTCGAGCCGCAGGTGTTGCTCCTCGACGAGCCACTCTCCGCCCTCGACGCCAAGATCCGCGTCGCCCTGCGCCACGAGATCCGCTCGATCCAGCGCCAGCTCGGGATCACGACGGTCTATGTGACCCACGACCAGGAGGAGGCACTGTCGCTCTCGGACCGCGTCGTCGTGATGAGCGAGGGCCGGATGGAGCAGGTCGGGACCCCGTTCGAGATCTACAACTTCCCATCGACCTCGTTCGTGGCGTCCTTCGTGGGCACGCTCAACGTCCTGCCGGGGGTCGTTGTCGATGCCTCGGGTGGCAGGCTTACCATCGCCGGCCAGCCGGTCCGGTTGGCGCAGCGCTTCGAGGGCGGCTCAGGCCGCGAGATCACCGTTGCGCTCCGGCCGGAAATGGTGTCGCTCGGCGCCTCGCCCGACGGCCAGAACGAGCTTACCGGCAAGGTCAGCGACGTCAGCTTCCTCGGCTCGATCGTCCGCATTCGCGTCGGATTGGGCGACGGCGGCGGTCCGGTGGTGGTGCTCGACGAGTTCAATGAGCCGACGCTCAAGCTCCCGCAGCTGCAGGACACCGTGAAGGTGAACTTCCCGCAGGACGGGCCGCTCGTGCTCGACGCGAAGGCGCCGGTGGAGTCCGTCGAGGCGCTGATCGCGGAGGCGTGAAGCTACGCCGGGATCCCGCCGACCTCCTCGCCGGGATCGAGCTGATCATCTTCGACAAAGACGGCACGCTGATCGAGTTCCACCTCATGTGGGGTGGCTGGACCGAACAGCTGGCGGGCGACCTCGAGGCCTCGACAGGGCTCGCGCTGCGACTGGGCCTGTACTCGCAGCTCGGCGTCGACCCAGCCACCGGGCGGGTGCTCGCTCACGGCCTCATGGCCGCCACCCCGATGTCGCGCATCCGGGACGCCGTCGTCGCGTATGTCTCGGATGCGGGCGCGGGGCCTATCGCGGCTGAGGTCGCCGTTGCCGGCGCCTGGAACGCGCCCGATCCGGTCTCGCTCGCAGCGCCCGTCACGCCCCTCGCGCCCTTGCTCGCCCGGCTCCGTACCCGGGTCCCGCGCTTCGCGGTTGCGACCAGCGACGACCGCCGGCCCACGGAACGCACCCTCGCGGCACTGGGCATCGCCGGCGAGTTCGCGGCGACCGCGTGCGCAGACGATGGTCACCCGAACAAGCCCGCGCCCGATCCCGTGCTCCGGATCTGCGCACAGCTCGGCATCCTGCCAGCGCGCTCGGCTGTCGTCGGCGACTCGCCCGCGGACCTGCGCATGGGCCGCGCCGCCGGCACGGGGCTCGTCATCGGCGTGCTCAGCGGCGTCGGCGAACGTCGAGCGCTCGAGCCGCTGGCCGATTTGGTGCTCGACTCCATCGAGGCTCTCGCCCCCGCCTGATCGTTCCCGTTCGACCCTACCGCCGGACGAACGGGGCGGTACTCCATTCCTATCGCTCCGAACTGCACCGAACCGTACGGTTCCGGAACGTCTACGCGGGGGCGTACGCCCGCGCGACCGACGACGGCGCCGAGCACCGGTGCCGAGCATGGAGCCGCGCCAAGCCCGATGGCCCTCGCTGCCCGGCCAGGACCGGCCGCCGAGCTGATCACGCTGTCCGAGGCCGCCCGGCTCGCCGGCGTGCAGCCATCGACCGTGCGGGCGTGGGCCGCCAAGGGTGACCTCGCCGCCGTCCGCGAGACGGGTCGGCGCGAGGTGCGGGTTCGCCGTGGCGATGTCGATCGTCTGCTGGCGGAGCGGCGCCGGCACAGGCACGACCGGGGCCGTCGTGTCGTCCCGCCCCTCCGGCTCGTGGAGCCGACCGGCACGGATGCACTGCGGCGTCTCGCCTCCGAGCTGTCGGGCGCCGAGACGCTACAGCCGGTGTTCGAGGAGGTCCTCGACAACTCGCAGCGGCTCTTCCAGGCCGACCGGGCGGGGTTGTGGCTCTGGCACCCCACTCGCGAGCATCCGCTCGAGCTGGTGGCGCGGCGCGCGTTCCCCGATGACATCGCCGAGCGAGTCATGAGCGCGACCGGCGACTCGAACCTGGCTGGCTTCGAGGCGCTGCGGCGCGAGGAGGTCCTGGTCTTCCGGGACGCCGCGGACCCGCGGATCACGCCGGAGATGCGCGAGGTCTACGCCCGCAACGGCATCGCCTCGTTGTGCTTCGTCCCCGCCATCTTCCGAGGCGCCCCGCTCGCCCTCCTGGTCCTCTACCACGACAAGCCCTATGACTGGGCGCCGGAGGAGGCGGCGCTGGCGCGCAGCTTCGGCGACACCGTGGCGACGGCGATCGGCAATGCGCGGCTCATGGCCTCCGTGGAGGACCTCGCCGCCCGGCTGCGGGCCATCCAGGACCTCTCGGCGCGACTGTCGGGGATCCAGGACGTGCGCGGCATCGGCGAGACGATCGTCAGCGAGGCACGCGCCCTCATCGCCTACGACACCGTGCGCGTCTATCGCGTCGACCACACCGCCGGCTGGTGCGAGCCGATCGCGTTCCAGGGCATCTTCATGGGTCGCCCCGATCCCGAGCCGGAGCTTTTGAGGGTCCGCATCGGCGAGGGGCTCACCGGCTGGGTCGCGGAGCACGGCGAGGCGCTGCTGCTCGGCGACGTCCACGCCGATCAGCGCAGCCTCGTCATCGGCGAGTCGGGCGGCCCCGAATCGATGCTCCTCGTCCCGATGGTCCACGAGGGCAAGGTCCGGGGCATCGTCGTCGCCTCGCGACTCGGCAAGGATCGCTTCGGCCCTGACGACGAGACGACGTTGAGCATCTTCGCCGGGACCGCCGCCCAGGCACTGGTCAACGCCGAGCGGCTCGAGCAGCTCCGGACCCAGCAGGTTGAGCTCGAGCACCAGCTCGTGAGCCAGCGCCGGCTCATGGCCGTCAACGAGCGACTGCTCTCGACCCTCGACCCGTCGGGCGTCCTCGAGATGATCGCGGACTCGCTGAAGACCGTGGTCGCGTACGACTCGCTCACGATCTACCGCATTGACAAGGACCGCGGCGTCCGGCGTCCGGTCATCGCCCGCGACCGCTTCGCCGAGCTCATCCTCGGCTACGATGCCCCCCTCGGCACGGGGCTCACCGGCTGGGCCGTCGACCATCGCGAGCCGGTCCTGGCCAACGACGCCCACATGGACCCGCGCTCGGTGCAGATCCCGGGCACCCCGTTCGAGCCCGAGTCGATGGTCATCGTCCCGCTGATGGCCGAGGGTGAGGTGCTGGGCACGCTGAACATCGGCCGGATGGGCACCGACGAGGCACATTACAACCAGAACGAGTTCGAGCTGACCAAGCTCTTCGCGGCGCAGGCCGCCATCGCCCTGCGCAACGCCGAGGCACACGACGAGGTGAAGGTCCAGGCCGAGCGCGACGCGCTCACCGGCCTCCGGAATCACGGCGCCTTTCAGCGAGAGCTCGCCGGGTACCTGAGCACCGTGGCGGGGCGTCAGGTCACCGTGCTGATGATGGACCTCGACCGGTTCAAGGGCTACAACGACCGCAACGGCCACCCCGCGGGCGACGAGCTCCTCGTCGCGGTCAGCCGGGCGATCGAGTCCTGCATCCGCCAGGGCGATCGCGCCTACCGCTACGGCGGCGACGAGTTCGCGGTGATCCTGCCCGACTGCCCGCGCGGCCCCGCCGAGGAGGTCGCGCGGCGCATTCGCGCCGCCGTCGAGACGATCCCGGACGAGAGCGGCGGACCGCACGTCACGATCAGCATTGGCATCGCCTGCCACCCCGACGACGCGACGGACAAGGACCAGCTCGTCGAGACCGCCGACCAGGCGCTGTTCCTCGCCAAGGGCGCCCCGTTCCGCAGCTCCCGCGACCAGTTCGTGGCCGCGCTCGACGAGACGGCGATGGGCCTCCTCGACGGCATGGGCCCGGACGAGCTCCTGGACTCGATCCTCAGCCGCGCGACGCGCCTCCTCGGCGTACGCACGGGCTATGTCTACCTCGCCGAGCCGGGAGCGGCGTTTCTCACGGTTCGCGCCGCGATCGGCGGGATGGCCGACCAGGTCGGCTATCGACTCTCGATCCAGAAGGGCGTCGGAGGCCATGTCTACCGCACCGGCAGGCCCTTCTTCGTGGACGACTACGACGCGTTCGAAGAGGCCTCACCCGACTTCCTCGGCAAGGTCGGGGCGTGCGTCGGCGTGCCGCTGACGATCGGCGGTCGGGTCATCGGCGTCCTCGGGCTCGCGTCGGGCACGACCGAGCGCGTCTTCCGGCAGCCGGAGGTCGATGCGCTGCAGCGCTTCGCCCAGCTCGCCTCGATCGCGCTCGAGAATGCGCGGCTGCAGGAACAGGCGCTGTCGCCGCGTGACCCGGTGACGGGCCTGCCCACCCGTGAGACGTTGATCCAGCGGGTCGTCGACGCACTCAACCCGGTGAGCCCGGAGCGCGGCCCGGTGGCCGTCCTGCTCATCGACGTCGACCGGTTCGAGATCGTCAACGAGAGTCTTGGCCACGCCGCCGGCGACAGGGTCCTGCGCGACGTCGGCGCGCGGATCTCGGCCGTTCTCGGAGCGAACGACGTCGTGGCGCGCTTCGGCGGCGACACCTTCGCGGTGCTGCTGCGCGGCAGCGACATGGACGCGGCGTTGGCCTTCGCCGAGCGCGTCCAGCTAGAGCTGAAGCCGCCGTTCAACCTCGACGGCCGGACCTGGTTCATCAGCGCGAGCATGGGCGTCTCGGTCGGGGCGCCCGGAGCGACCGGCGGCGGCGACCTCCTCCAGGAGGCCGAGATCGCCCTCGTCAGCGCCAAGCGAAACCCGACCCAGCGGATCGCCCTGTTCGACCCGCTCAGCAGCCGCCACGCCCGCGAGCGCCTCGACGTCGAGGCCGAGCTGTGGACCGCGCTCGACCGGGACGAGCTGACGGTCCATTACCAGCCGATCCTCGACCTGCGGACGCTGCGGATCGTCGGCTTCGAGGCGCTGGCGCGGTGGCAGCATCCGACGCGCGGCCTCGTCCTGCCGGTCGACTTCATCGCCCTCGCCGAGGAGTCCGAGCTCATCGTCGCGATCGGCCGGGTGATTCTCGAGAAGGCCTGCCGGCAGGCGCAGCTGTGGCGGGCCCGCTGGCCGGACGAGAACCTGGTGATGAGCGTGAACCTCTCGCCCCGCCAGTTCCTCGACGCGGACCTGGCCAGTGGCATCCGGCAGGTGCTTCGCCGATCCGGCCTGGAGCCGAGCGCGCTGGAGCTGGAGATCACCGAGAGCAGCGTCATGGACCGCTCCGCGACGAGCCTCGGGGTCCTGCAGCAGCTGCGCTCGCTCGGCGTCCGGATCGTCCTCGACGACTTCGGAACCGGCTACTCGTCGCTCGCCTACCTGCGCCAGCTGCCGCTCGACACGATCAAGGTCGATCGCTCGTTCGTCACCGACCTCGACGTGCGCGACCCGAACGTCGGCATCATCCGCGCCGTCGTCTCGCTCGCCCATGGGCTCGGCATCACCGTCGTCGCCGAGGGCATCGAAACCGAGGAGCAGGCCCGCCGGCTGCGCGAGCTCGGCTGCGACATGGGCCAGGGCTACGCCTGGGCGCACCCCGCCGAGCCGATCCGAGTCGGCCAGTTCGTGAACCGCCGCCTCGAGTCGAAGCGGCGGTCACGCAAGAACGGCAATCACACCGCGGCGCCAGGCCGCCGGCCGCGGGCCGGCGGCGCCGTCGCAGCCGGGCTCAGCGTCGCCCGCCGAACAGCCGCAGCAGGAACAGGAACAGGTTGACGAAGTCGAGGTAGAGATGGAGCGCGCCGATCACGGCCGCCTTCTCCACCGACCCGAGCGCCGCGACGAGCTGGCCGCTCGAGATGCGCTGCACGTCCCACGCCGTCAGGACCGTGAAGATCAGCACGCCGATGATCGAGATCATGTAGCCGATCGGGCCGCTGCCGATGAAGAAGTTCACGATCAGCGCGACGAACAGACCGAACACGGCCATGTAGGCGTAGCCGCCGATCGTCGCCAGCGAGCGCTTGGTCGTGTAGCCGTAGAGCGCCGCCCCGCCGAACATCGCGCCCGCGGAGAAGAACGCCGCCGCGACGGACTCGAGCGGGTAGGCCAGCGCCACGATGACGCCGATCGTCACGCCGAGGCTCGCCGCGTAGACGAAGAACAGCGCCAGCGCGGCGCTCGCGCTGATCCGCCGGATGCCGGCCTGGATGCCGATCGCGAGCACCAGCTGGCCGATGATCAGCAGCACGAAGTAGCGCGCGCCGAACGAGACGAACGCCTCGTTGAACTGCGCGAACGCCGCGATCGCGGCCGTCAGCAGCAGGCCCGCGAACATCCAGAAGAACGACTGGGTGAGGAACGCCGCACGCGTGGCGGCATCGACCTGCGGCAGCGGCGCCGCGCTCGTGCCCGCCCAGCGCGACGCGCCAAGTGGCTGGGTCTGGCCCTGCTCGCCCTGCAGGCCGCTCGGATTCTGGAACGTCACGTTCGGATCTCCCTTCGGTTGACGGCGCCCGGCCTCCGGGCCGGCGTCGCCGACTTTGATTCTGCACGCTCTGCCGCGCGGGCCAAGACCCAAACGAGGTCGGCGAGGCGGTTCAGGTACGGGATGAGGTGCGGACCGGGAACCAGGCCGTCGCGCTGGAGGGCGACGGCGCGCCGTTCGGCCCTGCGGAGGACGGTTCGAGCGAGCTCC
>CAYXVP010000039.1:7085-12368 GCA_964468305.1 uncultured Anaerolinea sp.
GAAATCCTCATAGACGGCCGAGAAGGATCAATAGTCACGATTGGTGGTAACGGTGTATTCGTCGATACTAAGAATTACAGCGAGCCGATCGTACGTGGTATTCGAAAAGGGGGGTACGAGCACAGAGAGCGGCGGCTTGTCGGCACGCTACTCAGACCAAGTGATCGTGTATTGGAGATCGGTACGGCCATCGGCGTCGTATCGATGACCGCCGCGAGGCTCGTCGGCGCTCCGCCGGGGACCACGAACTCTGGTGGCATCTCGAGGTGCCGCTCCAGCTCCACGAGGTCGCGCTCCACGTCCGCGACCATCCCCGCCGAGACCCTCGTCCGGCCGTCCTCCAGCCGGTCCCAGGCGTCCGGGTTCGTCGCCAGCTCCGCGCCGGCCACGAACAGCTCCCGCTGGAGCCGAAGGATGAGTGGGGCGAGGCCGCCGAGACCGGCCGGCAGCGTCCCGATCCGCCGCTTCACGCCCAGGTTCGCGCGCGCGACGCCGAGCGCCGCGACGGCTTCGTCGATCGTGCCATATGCCTCGGCGCGCGAGTCGTTTTTGGCGATGCGCTCGCCGCCGAAGAGGAGTCCGGTGGTGCCGTCGTCGCCGCGGGTCGTCGCGACCGCCGAGTCGATGGGGCTTCTGCGGTCTACCGTCGGGAGTTTCGGGACGCCGCCGCCCGGGGACCGCGGAGAAGGCCGGGCCGACGGCGCTAGGGAGCGCCTCTGAAGGTTCGTGAGCGGCCGGGCGGAGGCGACCACCACCTCCTTGACGCCGCGGGGGCGGCGTCACCACATCAGGCCGGCGTCACGGGGGTCCCAGCGCTCCGCCAGGAGCGTGACCTTTACCGGGTGCTCGACGACCGACTCGACCTGCTCCTGCACCTGCTGGATCATCGAGCCGGCGTAGGGGCAGAACGGGGTCGTCAGGATCATCTTGACCTCGGTCTCGTTCTGGCCGAGCAGGATCTGCTTGATCAGCGCGAGCTCGACGACGTTCATCCCGATCTCGGGGTCCACGACCGAGCGCAGCGCGTCGAGGATCGCGAGCTCCGTGGCGCGGCGCTCCATGTCGAACGCCGGCGCGGCGGCCGGGTCGGCGGCGGTCTGCTCGGGAGCCGCGGTCGTCGGCTCGGCGGTATCGGTCATCGAGGTCAGATTACCACCAGACGCGCTCAAACCCGACCGGCGGGCTTGGGATTGTCGGGTGTCGGCGGGCGGATCGGCAGCGTGAACTGGATCCGCGTCCCACTCGCCTCCAACGCGAGTCGCACATCCGGCGGGACGTCCTCCGCGATCGTGATCGTGCCCCCGTGCGCCAGGACGATTGCTCGGGCGATGGCGAGCCCGAGGCCGGAGCCTCGCGAGCCCTCCGATTTCGTGAACCGCTCGAACGCCGTCTCACGCAGCTCCTCCGGGATGCCGGGGCCGTTGTCCGCGACGGCGATGGAGATCGTGTCCGGCGCCGGCTCGATCGGGAAGGCGTTCACCGACAGCGTCACGACACCACCCGGCGGGAGATGGCGGACCGCGTTGTCGACGAGGTTCGAGACCACCTGCCGGATGCGTACAGGATCGACCTCGGCGGCCGGGATCGGCTCGATGCCTTCGCGCAGCACATTGATGTGGGCACCCACCGCCTCGGCCGCGGGCCTATGTGCCGCCGCAACGTCCTCGAGCAGGGCGGGAATGTCGGTCGCCTCACGATGCAACGGCAGGACGCCCGAATCGGCGAGGCTCACGGTTCGCAGGTCATCGATCAGGCGCGCCATCACACGCGTCTCCTCCAGGATCGGTGCAAGGTGCGCTTCATCCGCCGGGTACACCCCGTCGATCAGCGCTTCGAGGTTGCCCTGGATGACCGCGAGTGGCGTGCGCAGCTCGTGGCCGACGTCGGCGAGCAGGCGGCGTCGATTCGAATCCTCAGCCTGCAGTCGCGCGGTCATGTCGTTGAACGCCCGTGAGAGCGTGCGCAGGTCCCCCGGCGCCCGGACCGGAGCCGCGACCCGGACGGCGAGGTCACCTGCCTCGACGCGACCCGCCGCCCGCACGAGGTCGGCGATCGGAGGCGCGATGCCGCGCGCGATCCGGATCCCCACGACGAGCGCGATGACGCCGGCGATGAGCACGATGATCCCGGCCGGCCGCGCAAGCTGGGCGAGGATGCCCTCCCCGCCGCCACCGAAGAGAGTCGCCAGCAGCCAAAGCACGAGCACCCCGACCGATGCGACAAGCGCCGAGAGCGCCACGATGAAGCAGCCGAAACGGCGGGCGACACCACCGCGACGCCAGCCCCACCACGGCGGGCCGCCACCGACGACGTATCGCCGGCCCTCTCGCGACCAGGGTCCGTGGCTCGGGGGCCAGGGCTCGTCCTCCGGCCACCACGGGGGGCGCCGCCGGCGGTATGGGTACATCAGGACGCCTCCGGCTCGGCGACGCGGTACCCGACGCCGTAGACCGTCTCGACGATCCGGGGGCGTGCCGGGTCGGGCTCGAGCTTGCGCCGAATGTTCTTGATGTGGGCGTCGATCGCCCGCTCGTAGCTCTCGAACGCCACGCCATGAACGGCGTCGAGCAGCTGTGAGCGGGTGAAGACGCGACCCGGCTCGCGGGCCATGGTGGCCAGGATCTGGAACTCGGTGGCCGTCAGATCGACTGGCCGGCCCGCGACGGTCGTCCGGAGCCGGGGCACGTCGAGCACGAGATCGCCGACCTCGAGGTGCTCTCGCGGCTCGACTGCGCGCTCGCCGCGGCGGAGCACTGCCCGAACGCGGGCGACGAGCTCGCGCGGACTGAACGGCTTGGTGACGTAGTCGTCGGCGCCGAGCTCGAGGCCGAGCACCTTGTCCAGCTCGGTATCACGAGCCGTGAGCACGACGATGGGGGTCGAGCCGGACGCTCGAATCGAGCGCATGACCTCCAGCCCGCCGAGCCCCGGCAAGCCGAGGTCGAGGACGATCAGGTCCGGCGCCCGGACGCGCGCCGCCTGCAGCGCGGAGGCGCCGTCACCGGCCGTGAGGACGGCGAAGCCGGCGTGCTCGAGGTAGTCGCGCGCCAGCTGAACGATCTTGGGCTCGTCATCGACGACGAGGACGGTAGGCATAGGCGGTCACTCTAGAAGCAATGCAAAGGCGGCCGTCGCATGGACGGCCGCCTCGAGGTGGTGGCGGGCGCAGCTCATAGCGCGGAGCCAGGCGGGTTCGAGCCCGATGTGCTCGAGCCAGGGCCCTCGCCGGAGGACGCCCCCGATCGGGCCTCCTCGTCGTGGAGTCGTCGATGCAGCTCCGAGATCTGCCGGTCGCGCTCTTCGCGCCACGCCTCGGGACCACCGAATCCAGGGCCGTAGACGCCGGGGCCGTAGCCCTTGCCCCAGTACCCGCGACCGCCCCAGCCCGGGCCCCAGCCGCGACCCCGCCCGAAGGCTGCGCGGATGAGCCCGAAGATCAGGAACAGGAACAGGAGCGGGAACAGCAGGCCGAGGAAGCCGAAGCCATGGAAGCCCCAGCCGTACCCGTAGCCGTAGCCCGCGACCGGAACAGCGGCCCCCTCGGGCAGGCGCCCGGCCTGGGCGACGCCCTGGGCCACGCCCGCGTCGTAGATGCCGACCCCGATGCCGCCGAGGATGCCGACGACGACGAGGCCGAACAAAAAGCTGACGATTGCTCGTCCGTTCATTGGTGCCATCTCCTTTGTGAGAAGTCGATGGCGTCATGCTCGGCGCGGCTCGTGAATGAACTGTGAAGCCGCGATGGAGGGCTCGGGAAACCCATTTTCGCTACCAGCAGTGGCCGATTTACCTGCTGGTCCGGCGTCAGGTTCAGACGAGGCCCCGCCTAGTCGGGCTTGATCACCACGCCGGGCAGCCGGTACTGCCTCGGCAGGCCGTCGGCCTCGGCCTCCGTGTAGCCGGGGCCCAGCAGCGACCCATCCGTCTCGAAGAACTCGGCATAGCGGGCCTTGTTCCGGGCGGCGTAGCTGTACGCCGCCGCGACGCCCATGCGCCGCAGCTCGGGATGCTCCTTGAGCATGCGCGTCAGGTTGTAGCCGTTGCTGCGCAGCTCGAGGATGTTGCGGACGGTCAGGCGCGTGCCGTAGCAGAACGGCTCGCCATTCATCACGAGCGGGTCGACCTGGACCCACTTGATCGTCATCGCGGGGACCTCAGGCGCCCTTGTAGATGAAGGCCAGGAACGGGTTCCGCTTGCGCGCGTCGCCGGCGAGGCGGCGATGCCACTTGAACACCGCGATCGCCTCGTCCAGGCCGGCGTCGATGGGCGGCATGGCCGTCGGCTCGACAACGGCGGCGGCGGCCCGCCGGATGCCATTGCAGAGCGTGATCAGGTCGTCCATCGGGATCTTTCGCTTGCGATAGCGGACCGCGACGAGGTCGGCGAAGGTGGCCATCGCGTGGGGATCGCCGCTGGCGACGGACGTCACCAGGCGATCCTGGAACGCCTCGAGGTCCGCGAGCAGGGCCTGGCGGACGAGCTCGTCGTGGCGGTCGTTCAGGGTCGGGTCGAGATCGAACGCGGCTTCCAGGGCGCGACCTCGGAGGCGAGCGCCGCCGCGCTGGAGGGTCGCAGCCGAGGCGGGATCGCCCGCGCGCAGGTCGCGTGGCGGGAGACCGAGGCTGGGGTGGCTCACGGCGGCGAGTCTACCGTGCGACCTCGGCCGACGCCGGTACGATGGCCCCATGCCAGGCACCGAGCCCGGTGATCGCCCGGGGGCGTCAGCGAACCGGCTGGGTCGGCAGCTGGAGCGGCCGCCCGGCGAGCGCTATCACCCGGACGGCCGGCGTCCGGTCGGGCAGGCAGCGGCTGGCGCGGCGGGTCGGAATGCCCTCACGGGGCCGCTCATGAGGGCGGTCGTCGCGGCCTTCCTCGGAGCTGTTGTCCTGTACGCCCTCGGCGCGCTCTTCTCGTCGAGCGCCGGGCTCGTGTTCGTGGCGGGCCTCATGGGCGCGACCGTTGGGCTGCTCCTGGCCCGTGCAGCCGCGCCCGGCCGCGGCTGCGGTGAACGGAACGGGCGCCGTTCACCACCGCGGTGCGCAGGTATCCGAGCACGGCGTCCGGATCGCGCACCCGGTCCCAGGCCCGGTACAACCCGAGGAACGCTTCTTGCACGACGTCCTCGGCGGTGGCCTGGTCGCCGACCAGCATCAGCGCGAAACGCACCAGGCCGATGGCATGCAGCCGGAACAGGTCATCGACAGCGGCCCGCGCCGCATGACGGAAAGGATCGGGCTGCGGCCCCGTGCCAGCCTGGTATGCGGGGACCGTCATATCCATAG
>CAYXVP010000040.1:0-404 GCA_964468305.1 uncultured Anaerolinea sp.
CGTTGCGCGGGCGTGGGGCGCCGCCTCGTCGGACGGGTCAGCCATCGGCAAGCCGGTAACCGACGCCGCGGACCGTCTCGATCCAGCGCCCGGCCGCGCCGAGCTTCGAGCGCAAGTAGTGGACATAGGCATCGACCGCGTTCGGGGTCACCGCCACGGAGAAGGGCCACGCCTGGTCCAGGAGCTGATCACGGCTGAGCGACTGACCTGGGTGTCGGAGGAAACACTCCAGGAGAGAGAACTCGCGCGGGCTGAGGTCGACGAGGTGGCCATCGACGGTCACGCGGCGGCTCCGTTCGTCGAGCGCGATGGGACCCGCCGCAAGCACCGGTTCGGCCCGACGCGGTCCGGGCCCGGCGCGCCGGCCGAGGGCGCCGAACCCCCCCGCCGACCCCTGCGTGGGC
>CAYXVP010000040.1:414-3247 GCA_964468305.1 uncultured Anaerolinea sp.
AAACGGCTTGACGAGGTAGTCGTCGGCGCCGGCGTCGAGACCGGCGACGCGATCGGTGACGGTGTCTCGGGCGGTGAGCATGAGGATCGACAGCTCGCGACCGCCATGGCGCAGCCGCCGCGCGACGTCGAGGCCGGAGATGTCCGGTAGCCCGATGTCGAGGATCACTGTTTCGATGCCCTCGGTCGCGTCCGCCAGCTCGAGGGCGGTCTCGCCGTCCGGCGCGACCTCGACCACGTGGCGGTCGTCCTCGAGCAGGCGGCGGAGCACGCGCTGGAGACGCGGGTCGTCCTCGACGAGCAGGACGTGCATGGCCGACGTGAACTCTGCCTAGGGGACGATCGTCACGTCGCTGGCCGACGGGCTGGTCGGCGCCCCGCTGCTGCCTGGACTGGCGACGTTTCCGCCACCCTGTCCGCGCAGGTTGAGCCGGACCAGGACCTTGCCACCGGCCTTGACCTCGTCGGCGCTCGCATCGGTCTGGGCATGGTAGGTGGTGGCACTGTCCAGGGCGACCTGGATGGTCTGCCCGGAATTCGTCTTCAGGGTCAGTGTCGACCCGCTGATCGAGACGACCGTGCCCTCGAGCGTGAGCCCGCCGGCGAAGAACGCACCACGGCCACCGCCCTGGCCGTTCTGCCCGCCTTGCCCGCCTTGCCCGCCCTGTCCGCCCTGTCCGCCCTGCCCGTTGCGGAAGAACTGGCCACCGCCGGGCCCATTCGGGAAGCTGCCCGCGCTCGCAGCGGCCGGCGCGGTGAAGCGCCCAACGGCAAATGCCACGCCGGCGATCGCGAGGACGACCGCGCCGGCGAGGGCGAAGTTCAACAGGCGGGCGCCCTGCTGGCTGCGGACGACCGGCCGGGGCTCGCGCTGAAGTGGGACCGGCGGTCCCGCCTCGGTGGGGGCGGCCTGCGCCGGGCTGGTCACGAGCGTGGTCGGTTGCTGATCCTGCATCGGGAGGTTCTCCTACTCGTAGCGAAGTGCGACGACGGGATCGAGCCGGGCGGCCTGGCGCGCGGGCCAGACGCCGAAGACCACGCCGACGGCGAGGCTGAATGCAGTGGCGACCGCGACGGTCGCGGGGTCGAAGATGAAGCCCCAGCCGGCGAGCCGGCCGATGAGGGCGGAGACGATGAGGCCGGCCGCGATCCCGATGAGGCCGCCCACGAGCGAGAGGGTGACCGCCTCGATCAGGAACTGGCTCAGGATGTCGCGGCCTCGTGCCCCCAGTGCCTTGCGGATGCCGATCTCGCGCGTCCGCTCCCGGACCGAGACCAGCATGATGTTCATGATCCCGATCCCCCCGACGATGAGGGCGATCGAGGCGATGCCGCCGAGGAGCAGGGTCAGCGTGTCGCTGATCGTCGAGGCCGCCTGAAGCAGCTGGGTCTGATCGAAGATCTGGAAGTCGTCGCTGGCGGTGGCGCCGATGCCGTGGCGGACCCGGAGCAGCTCCGCGATGGTGTCCTTCATCGACTGCATCCCGACGCCGGCGGCGACGCTGACGCCGATGGCGCGGACCCCGGTGCCGCCCACGAAGTAGCGGGTCGCGGTCGCAAGTGGGATCAGGACCTGATCGTCGGGGTTGTTGAACCCGGCGCCGCCCTTCGGCTGCAGGATGCCCACGACCTGGAACGGGATGCCATCGATGGTCACGCTCGTGCCGACCGAGTCGGCCCCGAGACCGAGGTTGCTGGCGACGGATGACCCGAGGACGACGCTGCGGAGCGCCTGGTCCACCTCGACCGCGCTCAGGAACGTGCCCTGCCAGACGTCGAAGGCACGGACCTGCGCATACTGCGAGGACGTGCCCACGACCGACGTCGTGGCCGTATTTGTGGCGCTGGTCGCCACGACGCCCTGCGTCTGGATCTCGGGGGCGACGGCGGCGAGGCCGTCCAGGGCGGCGATCGCGGTCGCGTCTTCGAGCGTGAGCGTCCCGCTGCCGCCCGCTGGGCTGATCGTCAGCAGGTTGGTGCCCAGGCTGTTGAGCTGCTGGGTGATACGCGCGGTCGTGCCCCGCCCCACGCTGACCAGGCCGACCACCGACGCGACGCCGATGACCACGCCGAGCATCGTGAGGGCCGCGCGGACGCGGGCACGGCGCAGGCGCGACAGAGCCAGGCGGACCATGTCGAGCGCGCTCATGCGACACGCTCCTCGCCGGCGACGGCGCCATCGAGCAGGTGGACGCGGCGTTGGGCGGCCGCCGCGACCTCCGGGTTGTGCGTGATCAGCAGGATGGTGTTGCCGGCCTCGTGGAGCTCGTGGAAGAGGCGGAGCACCTCCTCGCCCTGGTGCTGCGGCAGGTTGCCGGTGGGCTCGTCGGCGAGGACCAGCGCCGGATTCGTGACGAGTGCGCGCGCCAGCGCGACGCGCTGCTGTTCGCCGCCGGAGAGTTCCGTCGGCTCATGGCGGAGACGGTGGCCCATGCCGAGCCGCTCGAGCGCCGCCGCCGCCTGCGCCTGGCGCTCCCTCCGCGACACGCCCTGGTACAGCAGCGGTGTCGCCACGTTGTCGAGCGCGCTCGTCCCCGGCAGGAGGTTGTAACTCTGGAAGACGAAGCCGATGGTTCGGCTGCGAATCGCCGCAAGCGCCCCGTCGTCGAGTGCGCCCACGTCGCGGCCGTCGAGCTCGTAGCGGCCTGACGTCGGCCGATCGAGGCAGCCGATGATGCTCATCATCGTTGTCTTGCCGGAGCCCGACGGGCCGACGATCGCCACCATCCCGCCGCCCTCCACGGTCCTCCACCCCTCCCGCACCCCCCCGGCCGGCCCTTTGCCCAACCCCTTCCCCCCGGCCCCCTTGTCCCACCCGAGCCGGCCCCACTCCT
>CAYXVP010000040.1:3257-12333 GCA_964468305.1 uncultured Anaerolinea sp.
CGCGCTCCACGGTCATCGACACATCGCGCAGCGCCTGGACGGTCATGTGGCCCATCTCGTACGCCCGGCCCACGTGGTCGAGCCGGAGCAGGCTCATTGCTTGCCCCCGTTGCCCTGGCGGATAAAGCCGCCACCCGGGAAGGCGCCGCCCACGTTGGTGGTCGTGTTCTGGCTGCTGCTCGTGCCGGTCACGACCCGCTCGCCGGCCTGCAGCCCGGACTTGATCTCGGCGAGCGAGCTCGTCACGAGACCAACCTCGACATCGCGGACAGAGACGGTCCCATCGGTGGCGACGACGCGCACCGTGTAGGCGCCAGCCGAGCCGGACAGGGCCCGCGAGGGGATCGACAGCACGCCGGTCGCGCTCGCGGCGACGATCGAGATGTCCGCGGACATGCCGGGCCGCAGGCCGGCCGGCGGCGCGTCGAGCGCCACGGTGACAGCGAAGGAGACGACACCGTTGCTGCCCGCGGCGGCGCCCACCGGATCGATCGACACGACCTTGCCCTGGAGCGACGCGTCGAGGGCGCTCACCGTCACGGTCGCCTGCTGGTCGACCTTGATCGCCGCGATGTCGCTCTCGACGACCTCCGTCGAAACGCGCAGCTCGCCGGAGATCATCGTGATCGCCGCTCCAGACGGCGCATCGGAGCCCTTCGAGATCGCGACGGCGGTCACTGTCCCGGCCACCGGCGCGGTGATGGTCACGTGGCCGCGCAGCGCGACGAGCGCGGCCAGATCGGCGCTTGCCTTGGCGGCTGCGGACTGTGCGTTGTAGAGGGCGATCTGCGTTTGGCGCTTGGCGGCCGTCCCGCTCGCGTTGGCATGGTCCGCCCTGGCCTGCCTGAGCTGGAGCTCGGCCGAGCTGGCGGCCCGCCGAGCGTCGGCGATCTGGCTCTCCAGGTCGGACGCATCGACCGTGGCGAGCACTTCGCCGGCCGTCACCCGATCGCCGACCGCGACCTTCACATCGGTGACCGGCCACTCGATCGACGCCGCGAGGGCGTTCGAGCCGGCCGCAGTCGACGACGAGCCCGCTGTCTGGACGGGTGCGACGCCGAAGGCCAACTCGTATTGCGCCGCCGCCTTGATGGTCCCCGTGGCGGCGATCTGGTCGGTGACGTCGGCGACCGACGCCGCGGCGGTGAGCAGCGACGTGGCGTTCGTGGCCGCCGGGGTGAGGACCCCGGTCGAGACGGCGACGGCGGCGCCACCGACCAGGAGCAGGACGACGATGGCGAAGAGCTTGAGGCGCATGACCGCCCTCCTCCCTTGACGAGACCGGGTCGACCGGGTGGTGTGGTGCCGGATCAGGCAGCCGAGCCGGTCGCCAGGCCGATGAGGTCGCTGGCGGCCGCGATCGGGATCGCGAAGCCGAGACCCTCGGCGCTGGTCGCCACGGCGGTGTTCAGGCCGATGACCTCGCCGGCGGCGTCGAGCAGCGGGCCGCCGCTGTTGCCGGGGTTGATCGCGGCATCAGTCTGGATGAGGCCCTTGAGCGTCGTCTGGCGCCGTGTCGACTGGTCGGTCACGGTGATCTCGCGGTCGAGGCCCGAGACCACGCCGCGGGTGACCGTCTCGGTGAACGTCCCGAGCGGGCTGCCGATGGCGATCGCCGTCTGGCCGACCTGGATCGCGGTCGAGTCACCGATCGTCGCGGCGGGCAGGCCCGTCGCGTCGACCTTGATCAACGCCAGGTCGGTCGTGTCCGAGATCTTGACGATGCTGGCCGGAAGCTCCCGACCGTCCATCAACGTGACCGTGAGGCTGTTGCTGTCCTCCACGACGTGGCGATTGGTCAGGATGTAGCCGTTCGAGGTGAGGATCAGGCCGGACCCGACGCCGGTGCTCGGGACGGTGAATGGCCCGTTCGACGTCGTCCCGTCGGCGGTGATGGTCACGACGGACTTGCGGGCGGTCGCGACGACGGCGGTGATGTCCTCGTTGCCGCTCCCGGTCGTGACGGCACGGGTGTTCGCGATGGGAGCGGGCGTCGCTGCCGGCGCCGCCGTGGCCAGAAGGACGGCGGCGGTGCCGGTCGAGGCGAGGACCGCGGAGAGGAGGCTCGCGCCGAGGAGTCCGGCGAGACCCCGACCGCCCTGGCGGGTCGGTCGGGGATCCCGGTCGGCCACCGGGGCGTCGGGCCGGGGAGGAGGAGCCGGCTCGACGTCGGTGTCGGAGGAAAGATCGACGGTGCTGGGTGCTGTGGTTGCCGGCGACGGGTCGGTGTGGATCCCGTCAGGCTCGTTCGCCTCGTTCATGGACGACATCTCAGGGCCGGCGCGTGAGATTCTCGTGAGAGCAGTCCACGGGAACGTCGGACGCCGCCGGCAGGAGCCGGCAGGTCGGTCACCCTTCGCTCAGGGGTAGCCTCTGTCCCGATGGTCAGACGGCGGACGTTTGTGACCTGGATGGTCTCCCTGTTGGTCACATCGTCGATCGCGCTCGCGGTTGGGCTCGCCATCAGGGAGGCTGGGCGCGGTGCCGCGCAGCAGGAGAGCAACCCGCCTCTCGCTACGTGGCTGTCACCAGCCCTGGACCCGGGCGCCTCGGTAACGGGCGCGACGGCCGCCGCAAGCCTGGCGGCAGGGTTCGTCCTCGTCGGCGCCGGTGACATCGCCAGCTGCGCCTCGGACGGCGACGAGGCGACGGCAAAGCTGCTCGACACGCTCGACGGCACCGTCTTCACGCTCGGCGACAACGCCTACGAGCACGGGACTCCGGGCGAGTTCCGGAAGTGCTACGACCCGACGTGGGGCCGCCAGCTCACCCGGACGCGGCCGACGGCCGGCAACCACGACTACGGCACGCGCGGCGCGGCGGGCTACTTCAGCTACTTCGGCTCGGCCGCCGGCCAGCGCGGCGAGGGCTGGTACGCCTACGACGCGGGCACGTGGCGCGTCTACTTGCTCAACAGCAACTGCGCCGACGTCGGCGGTTGCGATGCCGGCTCAGCCCAGGAGCGCTGGCTCCGGCGCGACCTCGCCGCGAATCCCCGGGCGTGTGTGCTGGCGATGTGGCATCACCCGTTGTTCAGCTCCGGCGAGCACGGCAACGACCCGATAACGCGACAGCTGTGGCAGGACCTGTACGACGCCGGGGCGGACCTGATCCTCAATGGCCACGACCACACGTACGAGCGATTCGCGCCGCAGACGCCGGCCGGCCGGCTGGATCCGGACCGCGGGATCGTGGAGATGGTGGTCGGCACCGGTGGCCGGAGCCACTACCCATTCGCGATCATCCGCGACAACAGCCTCGTCCGCGACAACATGACGTGGGGCGTGCTTCGGCTGGCGTTGTCCGAGGGCGGCTGGTCGTTCGAGTTCCTGCCGGTCGCCGACGAGACCTTCACCGACAGTGGCAGCGGGACCTGCCACTGACGGACCTCACGACCGCGTGCCCTCGAGCAGGTCCTTGAGCTTGTCGAGGGCACCCATCTCGGCGTTCATCGTCGACTGGACCGCGCCGCCCATGAGCAACCTCTGCAGGCCGCCGAGCTTGGCGTCGAGAGCGAACGTGAGGATCGTACCCGTGCCCATGCTCTCGAACGTGAACGACCCGCTCGGCCGCACCGGCCCGGCTGTCGCCCGGAAGCCGACCTTCGCGTTCGGTTCGTACTCCGTGATCTCGTAGTCGGCCGCGATGCGGCGGCCGCCAGGGCCGCGCACGCCCTGCGAGTAGCGCGCGCCGAGGCCCGCGCCGGAGACGAGGTCGACATCGAGCACACCCGACCGCCAGAGCTTGGCATTGCGGCCATCCGCGACGAAGTTGAAGACTTCGTCGACGGGTCGATTGATCGTGACCGTTCGTTCGGCGCTGGGCATGCGGATCTCTCCCTGTCTCTCCGACTAGACCCCGAGCCTGTCGAGGTAGTACGGCAGCATCTTGCGCCACCACGGCCAGTCATGGTTCACGTCCTCGCCCACTCGTCGACGATCGCGGGGATTCCCTTGGCGGCGAGAACGTCGCGCATGGCCCTTGTGTCGGCGAGCATGTCGTCCTCCCACGCCCCTCGCCCGACCACGAAGGCGAGCCTCGCCGCACGGAGACGATCGAGGTACCAGGCGTCATCCAGGTTCGGCAGGTAGCGCAGCGGCGAGTTGACGTAGACGGGTTCGCTGCCGTCGTCGCCGACGAACAGGCCCAGCTGGTACAGCCCCGAGATGGCGATCAGCCCGTCGAACAGATCGGGGTGGCGGAAGAGGACGTTGGCGGCGTGGTAGCCGCCCATGCTCGCGCCGGTCGCCCACGCCCGCTCCCAGCCGGTCAGGTCGCGGACGAACGGGACGACCTCGGCGGCAAGGTAGCGGTCGTAGTCGTCGTGCCGGCGGCCGCGGTCGGCGGGGCTGATCGCCTGGTTCGTCCAGGTCTGGGTGTCGATCCCGTCGACGGCGACGATGCGCAGCCGGCCCTCGTCGATGAACGCGGCGCAGGCCTCGACCATGCCCCACGACTCGAAGTCCCAGAAGCGACCGTCCTGCGAGGGGAAGGCGACCACTGGCCGGCCGGCGTGGCCATAGATCCGGACCGCCATGTCCTGGTCCAGGGCGTCGCTGTGCCACGACCGTTCCTCGACCTGCAATCGGCCCTCCGTCCCGCCTATGCCTGCGCGAGGATCTCATGCGCCGCCGACAGCAGCGGCTCGAGACGCGGCTCGCGCATGATGTAGCCGTAGTTGCCGAGGGCGGTCGAGAAGACGTCGTCGACGCGCTCGTGGTGGATCAGGAGCTTGCCGAACCGCCGCAGCACGTCCGCGTGGGCGAGCCGGTACGCTCGGCCGGCCTTCCGACCTGCCCACAGGACGAACCACTTCTTCTCGGGCGACACCGTCGTGGTCCCATTGACGATGACCTCGGCCCAGGCACGGTAGAAGTCGATGTCGCTCGTCCAGTTCCACATGTCGACGGTCAGGCCGCCGGGCTGGCGCATGTTGACCTCGAGCGCGACGAGCTGGCCGTCGGGCAGGCGGAAGAACTCGAAGTGGAACGGCCGCTCACGCACGCCGAAGGCGCGCAGGATGTGACGGCCGAGGGCATCGAGGTCCGGCGCGATCTCGCGGTCGATCCAGTAGTACATGTCCGCGCCGCGGACCGAGTCGAGCACGGTCAAGCCGTACACCAGCGACGAGGCAAACACGACCTCGCCCGATCGATCGACCAGGCCGTCGAAGCTGAGGAGCTGGCCGTCCATGTACTACTCGAGGATGTAGTCGATGCTTGGCCGGTCGCCGAGGAACGCGGCGAGGTCGGTGTCGTTCTCGATCCGGTAGGAGCGTGCGGCGCCGACGCTGAGCTCGGGCTTGGCGATGATCGGGTAGCCTACCTCCTTGCCGACGTGCCAGGCGCCGGGCGGGCTTCCGCGACTACAGACCCGCCCCCGAGCGACAGGGACGCCGGCGCGCTCGAAGACGCGCTTCATCGCCGACTTGCGCTTGATCCTGTCGATGCCCTCTGCGTGGAGCCCCGGGATGTTGAACTCGCTGCGCAACCGGGCGTCAGTAGCGAGCCAGTACTCGTTGAGCGATTCGAGGCGGTCGACCTTGCCGTATTTGTGGGTGAAGTAGCCCACCGCTCGCGTCAGCTGGTCGATCGAGTGCAAATCGTCGACCCGGTAGTACTCGGTAAGCGCGGCACGGAGCTCGGGGCGGAGGGCGTCATACGCGGCGTCGGCGATGCCGAGGACCGTGGCCCCCGCCTCGCGCAGCCGCTGCGCGTAGAGGTACATGCCCGGCGGGAAGTGCGGCGACAGGAACACAACGTTCACGCGCGAGAGTGTGCCGGAGTGGGAAACTGTCGGACGTGCATCTCGATCACGACGAATCGATGCGCCGGGCGATCGCTGCCGATCACGGGGTCCTCGCGACCCTCGACAACGTGCACGGGGCGAGCCTCGTCCCTGCTTGCTACGCGATCGACGGCGACCGCCTCGCGATCCCCATCGACTCGGTCAAGCCGAAGGGCTCGACCGCGCTCGGGCGCGTCCGGAATCTCGAGCGAGATCCGCGCGCGGCACTGCTGATCGAGCAGTGGGACCCGGTCGACTGGTCACGACTCTGGTGGGTCCAGATCCTCCTCGTGCGAACGAAGGAGCCCGAGGGCCGGGTCGCGGGGCTCGTCCGCGGGCTGACCCAGCGTTACCCGCAGTACGGCGGCGCCCCGTTCGTGGACGTGCTCACGTTCCGGATTGAGAAGATCGGGGGCTGGGAGGCGGCTCGGCGCTAGGTCCGGGCCGGGCGGGGTCGGGCCTGAGCTAGGCCTGTCCGCGCTCGAGGTGGACGGCGTGCCAGCAGTACAGCGCGACGGTCGAGCGGTAGGGCCGGAAGCGGTCGCCCTCGGCCTGGAGGGGCTTCGGCTTGATCATCTCCGACAGGTCGTGGATGAGTGTCCAGCCGTGGCGAACGCCGAGGTCGTCGACGGGCCAGACGTCCGGCCGCTCCAGCTCGAACATGAGGAACATCTCAGCCGTCCAGCGCCCGATGCCCCGGACCGTGCTGAGCCGGGTGATGATCTCCTCGTCGTCGTGCGCCTCGATGCCATCGAGCGGCACCGTGCAGTCGCGGACCTTTGTGGCGAGGTCGATCAGGGACAGGGTCTTGTTGCCCGACAGGCCGGCCGAGCGAAGCGCCTCGGGCGACGCGGCGAGGATTGCGTTGGCCCCGACTGCCCCGCCGATCGCGTCGACGAAGCGCCCGTAGATCGCCGACGCCGCTCGGCCGGCGAGCTGTTGGAACACGATGGCGCGGGCGAGTGAGGTGAACGGGTCGCCCTGACCCGGGCGGTAGCCGTACGGGCCGGCGCGGCGGATGAACGCGGCGAGCTGCCCGTCGGCCGCCGAGATCGTAGCGGTCGCCGCCGCCACAGCGGCGTCGCGCGACGTTTCCTGGTCCATGACCACAGGATCGCACGCCGGCGCCGTCGAGCGGGCGCGGGCGAGGGAGCGGTGTCGGGTGCTGCCCCGGCGGTCAGGTCGCCTCGATCATGTAGACCCGGCCATGGAGATCGACGACGACGAGCTCGCCGCCACCGATCTGGCCGAACGAGCTGATCAGGAGGCTCGTGTCGAGGAGCAGGACCTTGGCGGCGGGTCGGGTCGCGGTGTCGGGGACGACCCAAATCTCTCCGGAGCAGAAGTCGCCGAAGACGTACCCGCCGCGGAGGAGCGGGACCTTGCTGCCGCGGTACACGTAACCGCCGGTCACGGCACAGCGGCCGCTGCCGTGGTCGTAGTCGAGCAACGGCAGCGTCTTGCCGCTCGTGTCGCAGCCGGTCGCGGGCAGGTAGCAATGGCTGCCCTCCATGACCCGCCAGCCCCAGTTGACGCCGCGGCCAGAGCCCGGCACGGCGTGGTCGACCTCCTCGTACGTGTTCTGGCCTACGTCGCCGATCCAGAGGTCGCCCTTCGTCGCGTCAAACGAGAACCGCCACGGGTTGCGCAGGCCGATCTCCCAGACCTCATCGCGGCCCGGGATGCCGACGTACGGGTTCGTCCCCGGATTCTGGTATTGGGTTCCGCTGGCTATTCGGTTGATGTTGATGCGCAGGAGCTTGCCGAGCAGCGAGTCCGGGTTCTGGGCGCGATTGCCCGGATCGCCGGCGCTGCCGCCGTCGCCCATGCCGATGTACAGGTAGCCGTCCGGGCCGAATGCGAGCATCCCGCCGTTGTGGTTCGCGTACGGCTGATAGATCTTGATGATCCGCCGCATCGTCGCGGTGTTGACGACGTTCGGGTTCGAGGACGACGTGCGGTACTCGCGGACCACGGTATCGCCGTTGCGGTCCGTGAAGTTGATGTAGAGCTTGTGGTTGGTCTTGAAGCTGGGATGGAACGCGAGGCCGAGCAGACCCTGCTCGGAGCCCCTGCTGACCTCGGTCGAGATGTTCAGGAACGGCGTCGAGCGGATGTGCCCGTTCTGCAGGATCCTGATCTTGCCCGTCTTCTCGACGATGAACAAGCGGCCCGTGCCGTCGTGCGCGCTCGTGGCAAACACAGGCTGCGACAGGCCGGAGGCGATGAGTCGGAGCCTGATCCGGGCGGCGGTCGGGCCGGCGAGCACAGTCGCTGCCCCGCCGCCGACCGCGCTCCGGCCGGCGCCGTCGATTGCAAGCGCGCGCGCCTGGGCCTGACCGGCCAGGACGAAGGAGGGGCCGAGGAGCCCGACGGCGATAGCGACGGGGGCGAGGCGGGCTCGGAGCGCGTGTCGTCGATTCATGCCGGAATCGTCACGCACGCAGCGTCCGGCGTCCAGAGGCGCGAAGGTACGATGTGCCGCCAGATGGCGGACATCTACGACGCAATCCCGAAGGTCGAGCTGCACTGTCACGTCGAGGGCACGGTCCGGCCGACGACCGTCATCGAGCTGGCCCGGAAGTCCGGCAGGGCACTCCCGGTCGAGAACCCCGAGGAGCTGTACCGGTTCACGTCGCTCGATTCGTTCCTGGCGATCTTCTGGCTCGTCCAGGAGACGCTGACCGAGCCGGCAGACTGGGAGCGGATCGGCTACGAGTCGCTCGTCGATGCCGTTCCCCACGGTCTGCGCTATCGAGAGACGTTCTTCACCCCGGCGCGGCACCTGGCAGCGGGGCAGGCGCTGGCCGGTATCGTCGACGGCCTCTCGGCAGGCATCGCGGCGGCCGAGGGCGAGACCGGCGTGCGCGCCGCCCTGATCGCGGACATCGACCGGGCCTTCGGCCCCGCCGCGGCGGTCGAATTCGTCGAGCAGGTCGTCGCCCTCCGTCGGGCTGGGCGGGCGGAGCGGGTCATCGGGGTGGGCATGGATTCGACCGAGCTCGGCGTCGACCTGGCCGCGTTCAGACCTGCGTTCGACCTCGCCCGCGCGGCCGGCCTGCGCGTCACGGGCCACGCCGGCGAGGCGGTCGGCACCGGGCCGTCGAACATCCGTGTCGCGCTGGATGTGCTCCATGTCGAGCGCGTCGACCATGGCGTCTCCGTCATGGAGGACCTCGAGCTCGTCCGGCGCATGGCCGGCGAGCGCATCCCGCTGACGGTCTGCCCGAACAGCAACGTGGTCATCGCGAACCGCTTCCCGAGCCTCGAGGCGCACCCATTCCGGGCG
>CAYXVP010000041.1:0-10104 GCA_964468305.1 uncultured Anaerolinea sp.
GCGATGCCGCCCGTCGTGAGCTCCACGGGCCCGTCCTCCGGACTCGCGGACGGCGGGACGCCCGTGAACGTTCTGGGCGCGAATTTCCAGCCCGGAGCGGAGGTCCAGATCGGCGGAGTGCCCGCGACCGACGTGCAGGTCGTGGACGGGAACACGATCAACTGCAAGACGGGGGCATTGCCCGCGGGAACCCTCAACGACGTCGTCGTCACCAATCCGGGCAACCTGACCGGAACGTTCTCGGATGGATGGTTTGCCGACTTCGTGGACGTCCCCGAGGACAACCCGTTTCATGACGACGTCGAGAGCGTCTTCCGGCGCGCGATCACGGCGGGATGCGGCGCGGGGGCCTACTGTCCGGACGCGAGCGTCCGGAGGGACCAGATGGCGGTCTTCCTCCTGAAGGCCGAGCACGGCTCCAACTTCGATCCGCCGGCCTGCACCGGAGTCTTCAGCGATGTGCCCTGCCCGGGTCTCTTCACCGACTGGATCGAGCAGCTCGTTGCCGAAGGCCTGACCGCCGGGTTCGGCGCCCGACGTTATTGCCCCCAACCCTCGGTCACGCCGGGGGGGAGGGGTAACGATCCGGCCATGTTCCGCTTTGTGGTCGGACGCCGCCTGGTCGAGGTCGACGTCGGGTAACTCCCAGATCTGGTCGCCCGCCACGAGCGGGTGACGATCGATGCCGGCACCGGCGACGGGCGGGCCGCGCTCGCCGCCGCCGTCCGCGAGCCGGCAGCCCTCGTCCTCGGCCTGGACGCCAACGCGGCGGGGATGGCCGAGTCGTCGCGTCGCGCCGCGAGACCGATTCGGAAGGGCGGCCTAGCCAACGCAAGGTTCGTTCTCGCCGCGGTGGAGGCGCCACCCGTCGAGCTGGCAGGCATTGCCGACCTCGTCACCGTCCGCCTTCCGTGGGGCTCGCTGCTGCGGGGCGTCGTCGGTCTCGACGACGCGGTTTCGGCGGGTCTCGCCAGCCTGGTCGCCGCAAACGGCCGGATCGAGCTTCTCGTCGCCCCGATCGAGCGCGACGGGCTGGATGGCGTCCCGACCTCCGCCGCGGGCCTGATCGCCGGTGCAGCGACCGCGTTTCACGCGCACGGCTTCGAGATCGAGGCCACGGCCCAGCCGAGCCCGGCGGAGGTCCGAGCGACCGGCTCGACCTGGGCGCGCCGACTGGACCGACCGGCGACGCTGATGCGGCTCGTTCGCCGGTAGGATTGGCGCCGATGCCAGCGCGGATCCCGCTGCTTGTGGACGTCGACACCGGGATCGACGACGCGCTCGCGCTCCTGTATGCGTGCGCGTCACCCGAGGTCGAGCTCGTGGCCGTGACATGCAGCGGCGGCAACGTGAACGCGCGCCGCGTCGCCGAGAACACGCGCGCCGTGTTGGAGCTCGTCGGGCGCGACGACGTTCCGGTGGCGCTCGGGCGGGAGCAGCCGCTGGTCAAGCCCCTCGAGACCTCGACCGAGACGCATGGACCGCGGGGCCTCGGCTACGCGGAGCTGCCGCCGGCGCGGCGGGCGCTGGAGCGCGACGAGGCCGCCTCCCGGATCGTCGAGGTCGCGCGAGCCCGTCCGGGTGAGGTCACGCTGGTGACGCTTGGACCCCTCACGAACCTCGCGGTGGCGCTGGATCGGGAGCCCACACTCCCGAACCTGCTCGCCGGCTGGGTGCTCATGGGTGGCGCCTACCGCGCGCCGGGCAATACGACGCCGACCAGCGAGTGGAACATCCACGTCGACCCGCACGCCGCCAAGGCGGTGTTCGCGGCCTGGGGCCGGCGCAGCGACCGGCTGCCGCTGGCGATCGGGCTCGACGTCACCGAACGGGCGAGGTTCGTCCCGGAGCACCTTCGCCACGTCGCCGTCCGTGCGGGTGTGCAGCCCCTCGACGCAGCGGCGCTGGGCCACGAGCCGGTCGAGGCGGTGGGCTCGGTCGCCGCCAACCCGGTGCTGCATTTCGTCGTCGATGCGCTGCGCTTCTACTTCGAATTCCACGCGAAGTTCGACGGCTTCTATGGCGCGTTCATTCACGATCCGTTCGCGGTCGCTGCGGCGCTCGATCCGGGGCTCGTCCGGGCCCAGCCGGTCTTCGTCGACGTCGAGACCGGGGCCGGCCTCGCCCACGGCATGACGGTCGCGGACTGGCGGGGGCTGACCCGCCGGCCGGCGAACCTCGACGTCGCCATCGATGCCGATGCGGAAGGGTTCCTGGATCGGTTCATCGAGCGCGTCGGCAACCTCGCCGGCAGCCGAGCCGGCGTGGCACGCTAGCCAGCCGCACGCTCCTGGGGAGGCCTGCCATCCGCTCGGTCTGGCCGCGAGCCATCATCGCCCTCGCCGCGACGGCCGGCGCGGCGTGGGTCGGGATCACCGCCGCCGGCGTCTTCGCGCCGAGCCCGAACCCTGACGAGCTGCCGCCAGGGGCGAACAACCTCATGTTCGTGCTGGCGATATCGCTCCTGGTCGGCTTCGTGGTCTACGCGGTGGTCGAGTGGCTCCAGACCCGCCGGCTCGACTCGATCGCCCGCCAATTCGACACGCGGACGATCGTGCTGATCCCATTCGCGATCGCGATCAACGTGGTGCTCGGTCAGACCGTCGCGACCGCGCTCAAGGTGCCGGTCTACCTCGACTCGATCGGGACGATCCTCGTCGGGGTCCTCGCCGGCCCGTTCGCCGGCGCGGCGACGGGGCTCCTCCCGAATCTCGCCTGGACGTTCCTGCTCGCCGGGACGCCGTTCGGGTCGCCGTTCGCCTGGCCGTTCGCGATCGTCGCCGCCGAGATCGGGCTGCTCGCCGGCGTCTTCGGGTACGCCGGAGTATTCCGCAGCCGTCCCGACGCCTCGCCGGCGAGATTCGCCGCGGGCCTCCTGGTCGCGGTCGCCGTGCTCGGTGGGCTCGTGTGGTACGGGATCGTGCCGCACTATCGCGACCTGTGCGCGGAGGCGACCGGCGGTTGCCTTGACCTGTTCCAGCCGATCGCGTCGATCCCGCCGGTCTTCCTCGTCGTCGCCCTCGTGTTCATCGGGCTCGCGCTGGCGTCCGCCCTGCTCCTCGCGCTGCGGCTCCTGCTGCGGCGCGACCTCGGCGTGGTTTTCGTCCTCGTGGCGGGCGCGTTCTGCGGCGTCGTCTCGGCCCTCATCGCCGCGCCCATCGCCGCGTACGTCTTTGGCGGCGTGACCGCCTCGGGAACAGACTTCCTGGTTCTGCTGTTCCAGCGCGCAGGCGCCGACCTGGAGACGGCCGTGCTGCAGCAGGCCCTGATCTCCGACCCGATCGACAAGACGATCACGTACCTCGTCGTCTTCGCGCTCCTGGGCGCAGCCTCGCGACGGGTCACGGCTCGGTTCCCGCAGGGCGAGCGGGCGCTCGGGACGGTTCGCGCCTGACGCTCAGCGAGGCCGACTCCGCGCTCCTCGCGCGGCTGCCACCCCCCGCGCCGACCCCGTATCACCGGCTCAACCCGCTCACCAAGGTCACGCTGGTCGCCGCGAGCACGATCGCTCCGATCGCGAGCGGCGGCTACCTCGTGTCCGCCCTGATCCTGCTCTTCGTCGTCGCACCGGGCCTCGCGGTCGCAGGCGTGACCTCGCGGGCCCTTCGAAACGCCGCGGTCGTGACGCTCCCGATCGGGATCTCGGTCGCAATCGTGTCGGTCCTCGGCCGCCCGGGATCCCACGTCCTGTTCACGCTCGGACCGTTCGCTTCAACGCTCGAGGGGCTCGATTTCGCGCTGCGGATCGACCTTCGGTTGTTCGTGCTCGCGCTGGCGCTCGCCCTCTTCGCGTTGACCACCCCGCCGCGATCGCTGGTGATCGACCTCGAGCGGCGAGGCGTCTCCCGCCGGCTCGCGTTTGCGGCGGCGGCGACGCTCGACGCCATACCGGCGATGGCAGTGCGGGCGCGGGCGATCCAGGCCGCCCAGAGGGCGCGCGGTCTCGACACCGAGGGGAGCGTCGGCGCTCGCCTCCGCGGCGTCGTCCCGCTTGCCGGGCCCGCGGTCCTCGGCACGCTCCACGAGATCGAGGCACGAAGCCTCGCGTTCGAGGCGCGGGCATTCGACCAGCCCGGCACGCGCCACCTCCTCTGGGCGCCGGCTGACTCCGGGCGGCAACGCCTCGCGCGCTGGCTGCTCGCCGCGGCGCTCATCGCGTTCGTGGCGCTGACCGCGCTCGGCGTTCTCACACCGCTGCCCTGAGCGACGGGTGCTCGAGCTTCGCGGCGTCAGGTACCGCTACCCGGGGTTCGAGCAGCGTGTGCTCGACGGAGTCGACCTCACCGTCGGCGGCGGCGAGATCGTCGGCCTGACCGGGCCGAACGGGTCGGGCAAGTCGACGCTGTGCCTCGTCGCCGCGGGCGTCGCCCCGGGCTCGATCGGCGGCGTGCTCGATGGCGACGTCCTGCTGGATGGCCGGTCGCTCCGGGGCCGCCCCCGACACGAGCTGGCGGGCTCGATAGGGCTCGTGTTCTCGAATCCCGAGGCGCAGCGCACCCGTACTGCGGCGACGGTTTTCGAGGAGATCGCGTTCGGACCAACGAACCTCGGCCTCCAGGTCGGCGAGACCGCCGGACGGGTACGCGGCGAGATGGCGGCGCTCGGGATCGAGGACTTCGCCGAGCGCGATCCGGGCTGGCTCTCTGCCGGCCAGATGCAGCTCGTCGCGATCGCCTCGATCCTGCGCCCGCGCCCGCGGTGCCTCCTGCTGGACGAGCCGGTCGCCGAGCTCGATCCGGAAGGTCGAGGGCTCGTCGGCGACGCCCTCCGGCGCCTGGCCGCAGGCGGGGCAGGCCTCCTCGTCGCCGAGCACGATCAGGATCACCTGACGAACGTCTGTACGCGGGTGGTCGCCCTCGCGTCCGGCCGGCTCGTTCCCGCGCCTATCCCCGCCGCGGAGGCCCCGGACTCCGACCAGCCGCTCGCGAGCCCGAATCTCAAGGCGGACTCGCCGGTCGCCATTCGCTGTTCCGGTCTCGCCTTGACCTACCCCGACGGGACTCGCGCGCTCGATGGCATCGACCTCGACATCCGCGCCGGTGAGAGGCTGGCAATCGTGGGACGCAATGGCTCGGGCAAGACGACGCTGGTCCGAACATGGAATGGGCTGCTGCGGCCGAGCGCCGGCACGGTCGAGATCGAGGGCCGGCAGACCACGGGGCGCCGGGCTGCCGAGCTGGCCCGAACGGTCGGCCTGACCTTTCAGGACCCCGGCGACCAGCTCTTCGCCGGGACCAGCCGGGACGAGGTTGCGTTCGGGGCACGCAACGTAGGGCTGCGAGGTTCGGGGCTGGAGGCGGCGGTCGCGGAGGCGCTCGAATCGGTCGGCCTACGAGGGCGGGCCGGAACGAACCCCTTCGACCTCGGCCCGTCCGGCCGTCGGCTGCTCACGATCGCGAGCGTCCTGGCGATGCGCACGCCGATCGTCGTCCTCGACGAGCCGACGATGGGTCTCGACGTCGGTGAGCGCGCGCGGGTCGCGGCCGCCGTCGGGGGGCTTGCGGCGGCGGGCCGGACCGTGGTCGCCATCAGCCACGACACCCACTTCGTCGCGAATGCTTTCGAGCGCTCGATCGTCATCGAGCGCGGCCGGGTGGCTCGGTAGTATTCACGACCACCCGCACGCTGGAGCCCGAGTGAACTGTCGCGTCTGCGGCACCGCCAACCCGGAGGGGGTTGCATTCTGCATCAACTGCGGATCGCCGTTCGCGGAGAGCTGCGCCGTGTGCGGCGCCGCCCGCGTCGGCAACGCTCGTTTCTGCGGCAGCTGCGGGACTCGATTCCCCGATGCCGCGGCCCCGGACGCGCCATCACCGGAAGCAGACGGCGAGCCAGATCGCACCGAGCGCCGGCTCGTCTCGGTCCTCTTCGCCGACCTCGTCGGGTTCACGCCGTACACCGAGGCGCGTGACTCGGAGGACGTCCGCGACACGCTCGATCGCTGTTTCGAGATCGCACGCGGCGCCGTTTCGCGCCACGGCGGCACGATCGAGAAGTTCATCGGCGACGCGGTCATGGCCGTCTGGGGCGCGCCAGTCGCGCGCGAGGACGATGCCGAGCGTGCGGTGCGCGCCGCTCTCGAGCTTGTCGACGAGGTGCGCTCGCTCAACGTCAACGCACGGGCGGGCGTCCTCACGGGCGAAGCCGTGGTCCGCGTCGGCGCCCAGGGCGAGGGCATGGTCGTCGGCGATGCGGTGAATACCGCCGCACGACTGCAGGGCGCAGCAGAGCCGGGCACCGTGGTCGTCGGTGAGGGCACTTTCAGGGCCGCTTCACGGGCGATCGCCTTCGATCCGGTCGGCGAGCTGGCGCTCAAGGGCAAGGCTGCGCCGGTCGCCGCCTGGAAGGCGACGCACGTCGTCGCCGAGCGCGGCGGGCGGAACCGCAGCGAGGCGCTCGAGGCCCCATTCGTCGGCCGAGCGGACGAGCTGCGGCTGCTCAAGGACCTCTTTCATGCCACGGAACGCGACCGGCGCGTTCGGCTCGTGTCGGTCGTCGGGCCCGCCGGCATCGGCAAGACGCGCCTCACACGCGAGCTCGGCCGCTATCTCGACGGTATTACCGAGACCGTGTACTGGCACGTCGGACGGTCGCCGGCGTATGGGCAAGGCATCACCTTCTGGGCGCTCGGCGAGATGGTCCGGGCACGGGCCGGCCTGCTCGAGACCGACGACGAGACGACCACACGAACCAAGCTCGCGGAGAGCCTGGGGCAGTTCGTGCCGGATGAGACGGAGCGCCGTTGGATCGAGCCGGCGCTGCTGACGCTGCTCGGGATCGAGACGCGAGTGGCGTCGAGCGAGCTGTTTGCAGCGTGGCGGACGTTCTTCGAGCGGCTCGCGGCGATTGCTCCGGTCGTGATGGTCTTCGAGGACCAGCACCACGCCGACGCCGGCATGCTCGACTTCGTCGACCACCTGCTCGAGTGGTCGCGTGATGTTCCTATCTGCGTCATCACGCTCGCGCGGCCGGAGCTCCTGGAGCGGCGACCGGACTGGGCAATCGGGAAGCGCGACCTCAGCGTCCTGCATCTGGAGCCGCTTCGGCCCGACGCGATGCGCGAGCTCATCCGCGGCCTCGTCCCGGGGCTCTCGGAGGGCGCTCAGGCAACCATCGTCGACCGGGCCGAGGGCGTGCCGCTGTACGCGGTCGAGACGATTCGGATGCTGCTCGCGGAGGGCCGCCTGGTTCCCGAAGGCGGCACCTACAGGCCCGCCGGGGACCTCACGTCGCTGGCGATCCCGGAGTCGCTCACCGCCCTCATCACGTCGCGCCTCGACGGGCTCGACCAGGTCGAGCGTTCACTGGTCTCGGACGCGGCGGTCCTCGGCCAGAGCTTCACGGTCCCTGCGCTGTCCGCGGTCTCGGGTCACGGCGAGGCCGACCTCCAGCCTCGGCTCAGGACGCTGGCGCGGCTCGAGCTGCTGACCGTCGACGTCGATCCCCGCTCACCCGAGCGCGGCCAGTACGCCTTCGTCCAGGCGCTGATTCGTGAGGTTGCCTACAGCACCTTGTCCCGGAAGGCGCGCAAGACGCGGCACCTCGCCGCGGCGAGGTACTTCGAGGGCCTCGGCTCGGAGGAGCTGGCGGGCGCGCTCGCGGGCCACTACCTCGCGGCACAGCAGAATTCGGCCGAGGGCCAAGAGGCGGACGCCCTCGCCGGTCAGGCACGCATTGCCCTCCGCGCGGCTGCCGGGCGAGCGTCGGCGCTCGGGTCGCACGAACAGGCGATCGGATTCTTGCAGCAGGCAATGTCGATCACCCACGATCAGGGCGAGCTGGCCGGGCTCCTCGAGGCCGCGGGCGCGGCGGCGACCGCCCGTCAACGGTTCGCCCAGGCCGAGGCGTTCCTTCGCGACGCCCTCGCTCGCCGCGAGGCCATCGGCGAGCGAGACGCCATGGTCAGAACAACGGCGCGGCTCGCCAGCGTGATCATCCGGAGCTTCCGCTTCGAGCCGGCGACGGCCCTTCTCGAGGACGCCACGGGCCGCTTCGCCGATCTGCGGGGCGACGCCGATTTCGCGGCGCTCGAGGGCCAGCTCGCGCGGGTCTACATGTTGTCGGGGCGCTACGAGGAGGCGCTGCCGATCGCCGAGCGAGTCCTCGAAATCGCCGAGCGAGACGAGCTGACGGAGCTCGCCGCGAACACGCTCATCACCAAGGGCAGCACCCTTGACAACCTCGGGCGGCACTTCGAGGCCGTCGCGCTGATCGAGGCGGGCCGCCAGCTGACAGAGCGCTACGGCCACTGGGCACTCACGCCCCGCGCAATCAACAACCTGGCCAGTGCCCTCGCCGAAGACGATCCGAGGGCGGCGCTCGCCGTGGCGCGCGAGGGCCTGGAGCTGAACCGGCGGATCGGCGAGCGGGCGTTCACGATGCTCGACAACGCGGTGTACGGAGCGATCCGCGTCGGCGAGTGGGACTGGGCGCTCGCGCAGCTCGAGGCCGCCCTGCCGGAAGAGACCGATGCGATGGCGCGCGGCGCCGCGCTTTCCGCAGTCCACCAGATCAGCACGTATCGTGGTCTTGACACCGCGAAGCTCGTCGTGGAGCTCGAGGCGATCGCGGGGACGCTCGAGGCCGGCGACGCATTCATCGCGCTGGTCCGGGCCTACGAAGCGCTGGCGTCGGGCGACCTGGAGAGCGCCATCAGCAACGCCCGACACTATACCCAGCGGTGGCCGCCGGGCGACATCGAGGGTCTGCGGATCGCGGCGCGTGCCGCGATCTGGGCGAGGGACCTGTCTGCGGCTCGCGTGGGGCTGGCCGATTTCGAGCGCGACGCCGTGCACGGGCGCGCGGTGCACGTGATGCGCCAGACCTTCGCTGCGGGCATTGCGGCCCTCGAGGGCCGAACGAGCGAGGCGCTCGGACAGTATCGCGATGCCCTCCGCGGCTGGGAGGAGCTCGAGCTGCCCTGGGACCAGGCGCTCACGGCCATCGACATGGCGTTCACGATCGGCTCGGGCGAGCCCGCCGTCGGCGCCGCGGCGACGACGGCGCGCGCCATCCTCGAGGGTCTCGGCGCGAAGGCAATCCTTGCCCGACTCGACTCTGCCATGGCGCGGCCCGCGACACGCGACGAGCGCGCGCCATCCTCGACGAGCGCGCGTGAGGGCACCCCGGCCTAGCCGGAGCGTTCAGTCCGGAGGCCGCCTGGCGGTCGCGACGAGCAGCAGGAACGACGTCTCGACGACGTCGACGCCGGCGATGACCAGCGCGATCACCAGTGGCAGCGGCTCGGCCAGGAGCCAGCCCGCTGCCGCGGTGAAGCTGGCCGCGGCGAGGAACACGAGACGGACGCCGCGGACCATGACCCCGAGATCGGCGTCGGAGATGCGGCTCGAGAGGCCCGTGTCCCGGCGCATCGACGCGTCGATTCGGCGAGTGGCCGACACCAGGAGCCTGCCGCCGATCACGATCGCCACGCCCGCGAGGAACGCCCGGAAGATCGGCAGCGGTGTGGCGACCTGGACGAAGAGCCAGGGCACGACGCCGGAGGCCATCGCGATGCCGAGCGCGGCGAAACCCGCGATGAGCGCGAGCCCGACGGTGAGCCTCGCGTCGACGCGCAGCGACCGGCGGGCAGGTGGCCGCGGAGCGCCGTCAGCCATCGATCGAGAGTGCCACCTCGTGGACCCCGCCTTCGACGATTCGCCAGCCGCGCAGGCTCGGCTGGCCCGTGGCGGCGTCCACCTCGAGCGGCGCCAGCGAGACGAGGATGTGCAGCGAGTCCGGGTAGTGCGACTCGCGGAGATCCGTCGGCGACGGCCGCGCGGGCGAGGCGACGTGGCTGTGGACGATCGCCCAGAACACCTCGTCGGCGTCGTCCGTCTCGATGGTAAGTCGCAAAAGATCGTCTGGATCGATCGAGTAGCGGACGGGCGACGCGAGGGCGTTCCGCAACGAGACCCAGCGCAGCGGGCGTCCGCCATGAGCCGCCGGGCTGTCGCCGACCACGATTCCGCAGGCCTCGTTGGGGACGGTGGTGCGGGCGTGGGCGACGATCTCGTCCCGGATGTTCGAGGGCAGAGACACCGAGGCCGGGCCCGGGTGGGGCCGCCCGCCTGCGCCCGGGTAGTAGGAATCCGGGTCGACAGG
>CAYXVP010000041.1:10114-12176 GCA_964468305.1 uncultured Anaerolinea sp.
GCGGGGTGTGCGGGTTGGAGGGCAGGCCGGGGAAGGTTGTCCCGGTCGTTCGGGTCCCGAACCGGCGATGCGACGGCGTTCCGGAGCGGTACCCAGGGCAGGGCCCGGCCGCCGCCCACAGCAGGTCGATCGCCGACGACGATGCCGCACGCCTCGTCCGGCTCGGCGGCGCGCGCGTGGGCCACGATCCGGTCGTGGATCGCCGCGGGCAACGAGACCGACGCGGGACCAGGGTGCGGCCGACCGAGGTCGCCGGGGTAATAGGCGTCCTGTGCCGAAGCGTGCGGGTCGGTCACCACCAGGCGACCCCGCCATCGAGGTCGTCGTCCATGTCGTCGAGCGGTCGCGAGTAGGTGCCCGTCGAGAGGTATTTCCAGCCGCCGTCGGGCAGCAGCGCGACGATCGTCCCGGCCGCCAACGTGCGCGCGACGCGCGAGGCGACCCACAGGATCGCGCCCGACGATGGGCCGGCGAGGATGCCCTCCAGCTCGAGCAGCTCGCGCGCCGTCTCGACAGCGTCGCGGTTCGAGACGACGAACCGGTCGTCGAGCAGCGTCGGGTCGAAGACCTCGGGCACGAAGCCGTCGTCGAGGGACCGAAGGCCCTGGACGGCCTCGCCCGGGAGCGGCTCGGCCGCGACGATTCGGACGCCCGGCTTGGCCCGCCGCAGGAATCGCCCGACGCCGGTCAGCGTGCCGCCGGTCCCGAGACCCGCCACGAAGACGTCGAGCTCTGGGACCGCCTCGAGCAGCTCCGGCCCGGTGGTCTCCTCGTGGACGCGCGGGTTCGCCTGGTTGGCATATTGGTCGGCCATGACGAACTGGGGATCGCGGGCCACGAGATCCCGTGCCAGCGCGATCGCGCCGTTCGAGCCCAGGGACCCCGGCGAGTCGATGATCTCCGCGCCGTGCAGCGCCACGAGCTGGCGGCGCTCGAGCGTGACGTTGTCGGGCATGACGACCGCGACCCGGTAGCCCTTGCGGCGGCCGATCATGGCCAGCGCGATGCCGGTGTTGCCCGACGTCGCCTCGAGCAGGATCGAACCCGGGTGCAGGCGGCCGTTCGCCTCGAGGTCCTCGATCAGCGCTCGCGCGACGCGGTCCTTGACCGAGCCCGTCGGGTTGGCCGCCTCGAGCTTGGCGAACAGCCGGACGCTCGGGTCGGGCGCGAGCCGCGGGATCTCGACCGTGGGGGTGTCGCCGATCGATTCGACGATCCCCGGATAGCGTCGAGTCCTCAGGCCGAGGGCCCGCGGAGCTTCACCTCCGCCTTCGGAGGGCCGCACTCGGGCCGCGCTCGAGACCACGCCGTCACGTGCCGGGGGAGCCGCCGGCGATCGCCGGCAGCAACCGGATCTCGTCGCGGTCCGCGACCGGCGTCTCGAGCCCGGCGAGGTAGCGGACGTCCTGGCCGTTGAGGTAGACGTTCACGAACCTGTGCAGGTCGCCATCCGGCGTCAGCAGCTGATCCGCCAACCCCGGATGCCGCCCGACCAGGGCTCGCACGGCGGCGCCGATCGTCGACCCGTCGACCTCGATCGCCCGCTCCCCGTTGGCGTTGGCCCGGAGCACGGCCGGAAGGCGAACCGTGCTCATAAACGCGTCGCCGCGGCCTGACCGCCGACCGGCCCCATCGAGCCGAGCGCGAACGGCGCATCCACGCCATACGCGGCCGGTGCCCTCCACGCGCCGCGCGCGCGAGCCGCGACGGCCTCGTCCGAGCAGGTCGGGCAGTTGGGATCGCGGGCGAGCCGGAGCTCGGTGAACGACGTGTCCAGCGCATCGAAGAGCAACAGCCGGCCGACGAGCGGCTCGCCGATCGCGAGCAGTATCTTGAGCACCTCGTTCGACTGGAGCAGCCCCATGATCCCGGGCACGACGCCGAGGACGCCGGCCACGGAGCAGCCGGGCGCCAGCTCGGGCGGGGGCGGCGTCGGGTAGAGGCAGCGGTAGCACGGGCCCTCGTACGGCACGAACGTCGACAGCTGGCCCTCGAACCGGAACACCGAGGCGTGCACGACCGGGATCCCGGCCGCGACGGCTGCGTCGTTGAGCAAATACCG
>CAYXVP010000042.1:0-12160 GCA_964468305.1 uncultured Anaerolinea sp.
TCGAAGGCGAACGCGGCGGGCGGCTCGTGGTCGACGGCGGTCCCGATCCCGGCCGGCTGCTGCTGGCGCTCGGCGAGCGGCTGGCGCCGTGGGATCGCCGCATCGACGTCCTGGTGCTCACCCATCCGCACGAGGCCGACGTCGCCGGCCTGGCGACGCTCTTGTCGCGGTACCGCGTCGGCCGCGTCTACGAGCCGGGCATGATCGGCCCGGGGCCCGGCTACCAGGCCTGGGCCGCGGTCTTTGCGCACGGCGGGCCACCTCGAGGCCGGCTCTCGACGGGCGACCGACTCCAGCTCGACGACATCCGATTCCGTGTCCTGTGGCCCGATGCGGACCGGGTCCCCGAGCACCCTGCCGACGGCGGGACCGCGATCAACAACGTGTCGATCGTCCTGCTCGGGGAGTTCGAGGGCCACCGCATCCTCCTGGCCGGCGACATCGAGGAGCAGATCGACCCGGCGCTCGTCCGTCGAGGCCTCCCGCAGGTCGAAATGCTCAAGGTCGCCCACCACGGCTCGCGCACGTCGAGCACACCTGCCTTCCTCGCCGCGGTTCGGCCGCGCGTGGCTGTTGTCTCGGCCGGTAAGGGCAACCCGTACGGCCATCCGGCGCCGGAGACCATCGATCGGCTCGACGGGATTGCTCACGAGACGTATCGGACGGACACCGACGGCAGCGTCGAGGTCGCCTTCGATGGGCCGACGCTCCGCGTCCGTACGAGCGGTCCCCGTCGAGTCACTGCCGCGACGCCATCGGCGGCCACGGCGGCGAGCGACGGGTCGGGCCGAACCGCCGCACGGGCAACCTCATTTCTGTGTGCCATCCCGATCGCAACCGCGGCTGTCGCAGGCGGAACGTCGATCGGCTTCGGCATGCCCCTCCGCGAATCACTGTCTCCGATCCGCGTCCGCGCGGGGCCGGCGATATCCCGGGAGATCCGCGACGCCGCCCTGGTCAGCCTGCCGCGACTCCCGGACCGCCCGATCGGGGCGGCGCTCGCCCTCGGCTACCATCGGCCCGATGCCGACGTCCCCGGGGCCGGCGACCGCGCCGGGCCGCGCGGCGGCTCCCCTCGCCTACTTCTGGGGCGACGACGCGTACGGGCTCGAGGCCGCGGTCGAGGCCATGCGGGCCGACGCGAGCCGGTTCCCCGATGGGCCGCCGGAGCGCTGGCGGCCGGAGGCCGAGCGCACCGAACCCGGCCGCCTCCTCGGTGAGATCCACGAACGGCTGGCGACGGGCTCGATGTTCGGCAGCGGGAGCCTGGTCATCCTGCGAGGGGCAGGCGGCCTGATCCGGAGCAACGACCAGCGCGACCGACTCTTCGCTGCGATCGATGCGCTGGCGCCTGGGAACGGGCTCGCCATCGTCGAAGAGACCGAGTCGGGCGCCAAGGATCCGCCGACCAGGGCCCTCGCCGAGAAGATCCGCGCCGCCGGCGGCGACGTCCGCCCGCTGGTTGCGCCCCGCCAGGACGCGCTGGCGGCCTGGATCGAGCAGCGGGCGCGCGAACGGAGCATCAAGCTCGAGGGCGGTGTCGCGCGGGAGCTGGCGACCCGCGTCGGTGGCTTTGTTCGGGAGGGCGACGTCGAGCGGCAGCAGCAGGGCCGGATCGCGGTAATGGAGCTGGAGAAGCTCGCCCTGCGGCACGCCGCGGATGAGCCGGTGACGGTTGCGGACGTCGAGGCGCTCGTCGCGGAGGCCGTGCCCGGCTCGATGTGGGCCTTCGTGGACGCGGTCGGCATGCGCCAGCGGGTCCGCGCCCTCGAGCTGCTCGAGCGGCTCATCGAGGACAAGCCCGCGCCGGTGCTCCTGGCGGTGCTGCACCGCCGGATCCGCGAGCTGATCGAGGTTCAGGACCGCCTGGAGCGCGGCGAGTCACCGGGTTCGCTCGTGCGCTCCATGCGCCTCGTGCCGTTTCGCGCCGAGACCCTCGCCCGGCAGGCCCAGGCGTGGAGCGGGCCGGAGCTCGACGCAGCGCTCCAGGGCCTCGTCGAGCTGGACGCCCAGGTCAAGGGCGTCGGCGGGAGGGCATCGACGGACGCGCGCGATCGCCTGGGGTTTGACCTGTGGATCACCGATCGGGTGGCGCCCGCCTGACCGCGGCTCCTCGGTGGAGCGCGCCGCGGGCGCCGCCGCGGTCAGCCGCCGGCTACGTCGACCAGGCCCGCTCCTGGAGGACGATGTCGGTCTCGATCGCGAAGGTGCAGCGCCCGGGCCCCAGATCGAGCAGCTCGATCAGGTCGGGGTCGATGTACAGCTGGTGGCAATCGGAGCACAGCCCACCCGGGATCCCGAAGCACAGCCGCTCGCTCTGGTCCGGCATCCGGAACGTTGCGTCGAACCGGGTGCTGATCAGGAGCTTCGTACAGGCCGGGCACCGATCGCGAGCCGAGGACATGCCTCGATGCTGCGGCTCGCTCCGAACGGCCAATATGACCCGTCGGTACTCCGGCCCCCGGTACGCCCGCCGATCAGTGCACCCGCAGGATGGTCTTCGCCTCGGACCAGTGCCGCTCGAGCTGGTAGTAGTCGCGCTCCGGGGGCGTGAACACGTGCACGATGACGGAGCCGAAATCGACCAGCACCCAATGCGACGCGGCGGTGCCCTCGCGTCCGAACGCGTGCACCTTCTCGTCGCGCATGCCCGACACGATCCCGTCGGCGATGGCGTCGAGCTGTCGCTCGGACCCGCCCGAGGCGATCACGAAGTAGTCGGCCACGGTGGTGAGCCCGGTGAGATCGAGGAGGACAATGTCCGCCGCCTTCTTGTCCTCGGCCAGCTCGACGATGCGCCGGGCGAGCTCGAGAGGCGGTACCTCGATGCCGGCGGGGACGGGCTCGGAAGGGCGATTCGGGAGGCCGATGGGGCTGCGGGCGGGTTCGGTCACGAGCTGGCGTTCCTCGGTGCTTGGTACAGGTCGTGGGCCAGGATGTAGGCCGCGACGCGCTCAGGGACCAGGTAGCGGATCGAGTGGCCCGCCGCGACCCTCGCTCGAAGCGCCGTCGACGACACGCCGAGGCGCGGGCCCTCGAGATAGCTGACGCGGTCCTCGCGACCGGGGAACGTGGCGGCAAGCCAGCCCGGGTCTGGCGCAGGGTAGCCCCACCTCGGCGCGACCGCCACGCGGGCGGCATCGAACAGGCGCCACGGCTCGTGCCACGTCGGCAGCTCGGCGAAGGTCTCCGCCGAGAGGATGACCGTGACCCGATCGCCGTCGGCGGCGAGCGCCTCCAGCGTGTCGACCGTGTACGACGGGCCGGGCCGATCGACCTCGGCCCGACTCAGCTCGAAGGCCGGGTTGTCGGCGATCGCCAGCTCGACCATGGCGAGCCGATGCTCGACCGTGGTCACGTCGCCTGCGGGCTTGTGCGGCGGCTGGCCCGCCGGCACGAACAGGATTCGCTCGAGGCCGAGGACGTCGCGGGCTTCCTCCGCGACGGCAAGGTGGCCGAGGTGGATCGGGTCGAACGTGCCGCCCATGACGCCGAACTCGCGTGCCGAGGCACCCTCGCGCGCCCAGGCACCTAGGCCAGCCGTCATCGAGGCGTTGCCCAGGGCTCCGCCTCCCACTCGAGCTCGACTGTGCCCACGCGCACCTTGTTGCCGGGCTGGATGCCGGCGCGGCGGAGGTCGGCATCGGCGCCGGAGCGCTCGAGATCGCGCTGGAACCGTTCCGCCGACTCCTCGATCTCGAAATCCGTCTGCGCCGCCAGCCGTTCGATTCGCCTGCCGGCCACGCGGAACGCCCCGTCGGGCTCACGCAAGACGAAGATGCGATCGGGGGCGGCGTCGAGACGATGGACGACGACCCCGGCGGGCTCGGGCGGCGCGCCCAGCTCGTCCGCCGCTGGCAGGAGTCGCGCGAGGGCCTGCCGAAAGCGCTCGACGCCCTCACCTGTGGCGGCCGATATGGCCACGGTGGCCACCTCCTCGCGGGCTCGCGCCTGGCGGAACGCAGGCCAGGCATCGGCTGCGGATGGCAGGTCGATCTTATTGAACACGACCACCGTGGGCTTCTCGAGCAACGCCGGATCGTGGGCGCGGAGCTCCTCGCGGATCACGTCGTAGTCCCATTCCAGATCGCGATCCGAGCCGTCGACGACCTGCACGAGCACGCGCGTCCGCTCGACGTGGCGCAGGAACGCGTGGCCGAGGCCGGCGCCGCTGCTCGCGCCCTCGATGAGCCCGGGCACGTCGGCGATCGTCGGCCGGCGATCGTCGTCATCGAGGTCAATGACGCCGAGGTTCGGCTCGAGCGTCGTAAATGGGTAGTCGGCGATCTTCGGTCGCGCCGCCGTGACGGCGGCGAGCAGCGTGGACTTGCCGGCGTTGGGCAACCCGATGAGCCCGACGTCGGCGATGACTCGGAGCTCGAGGCGGACCCAGCGCTCCTCCCCGGGCTCTCCCTTCTGCGCGTGCCTCGGGGCCTGGTGCGTCGCCGTCGCGAAGTGCGTGTTGCCGAGCCCCCCGCGGCCGCCGCGCGCGACCATCGCGTTCTGGCCGGTGGCCACGAGGTCGGCGAGGAGGGCGCCCGAGGCTTCGTCATAGACCGCTGTCCCGGGCGGCACATCGAGCACGACGTCCTCGCCGGCCTTGCCGTGCCGCCGCGCGCGCTCACCACGGCCTCCCGGAGGCGCGCGAAACTGATGCTTGAACTGGTAGTCGCGAAGAGTGGTCTGACCCGGGTCGACGCGGAGGTGGATCGAGCCGCCCCGACCGCCGTCACCACCATCGGGCCCGCCTCGGGGGACGTGCGCCTCGCGCCGAAACGTGGCCGCGCCTGCGCCGCCATCGCCAGCGCGCAGCCGCAACTTCACGGAGTCGAGAAACATCCGGCCCTATCTTCCCACGCGCCGTGGGGCGGCCCGCTCGGCGCTGCGATCAGTAGTAGCGGAGGGGGTTGACCCGGTACGAGCCCGAGTCCCAGGGCGCGCCCACCCAGACTTCGAGCATGACGTGCGGGCCGGTCGCGAAGCCGGTCGCACCGATGCGCCCGACGCGCTGGCCCTTGGCCACGTCCTGGCCCGCCGCGACGGAGACCGAGCTCATGTGGTACTCGGTCGTGTACAGGCCGTTTTCGAGATGGAGCCAGACCTGATACCCCCCGCCGTTGCTCTTCCAGCCGGCGTAGATCACGTGGGCCGCCACCGGGGCGAGAACGGGCGTGCCGTAGGACGCCGCGATGTCGATGCCGTAGTGGCCGTAGTGGAAGTATTGGCTGATGTAGTTGCCGCCACCGATGACGGGCCAGGCCCAGCTGCCGGTCACCTGCGGCGCAGGCCCGGTCGTACCGGTGCTGTACTGCCTCGTCGTCGGCGTTGCCGTCGGCATCGGCGCGCCCTTGGCACCCGGCAGGATCAGGACCTGACCGACGATGAGGTTGTTATCGGTCAGCGCGTTGATCGCGACGATGTCGTCGGGCGAGATCCTGTTCGCCGCGGCGAGGGAGTCGAGCGTGTCACCGGCCTTGACCGTGATGACCAGTCCGTTCACCGGCGGGATGATCAGATCCCTGCCCGCCTTGACCGAGTTCTTCGAAGTGAGGCCGTTCGCCCACCACACGGTCATCATCGACACCCCGAAGCGGTTGGCGATGCTCGTCAGTGTGTCGCCGTTGTGGACCGTATAGTGCCGGAGCATGCCCACGGACGAGGCGACGCTCGTGTCGACCGCGACCGGCTTGTAGAACGTGCCGTCGTCGATCGGCGCCGCCGCCGGGGCATCGGCAACAGCCGGCCCGTCGAACCTGCTGGGGCCACCGGCGCCGCCGACGGTCAGGCGCACGCCCGCGGGCACCGCGGGGACGACGGCCTGCGCCGCGCCGACGGGAGTCGCGGCGGGAGCGATGCTCACCCCGGCCGCGATGAGCACGACCAATGCGACGGACAGCGGGATCGCCCGGTCCGTGGTCAGGCGGAGGAGGACGTGGCGCCGATGCAGGCGCCGGCGCGTCGCCGAGCGGGCGGGCCGCACCGGGTCAGCGGCGCGTCCCCGGATCGATGCGACTGCCCGCTGCCGCGCGCGCGGCGTATTGGTCAAGGAGTCGGCGAGGAAACGCGCCATCCCGATCGCCCGCCGGCGCAGGCGTCGCTTGGTCGCGGGGCTGGCCGGCTCGACCTCGCTGCGGTCGGGCCCGATGGAGCGGGAGCGCGCGAACGGGCGCACCACACCGCCCAGGGCGTTCAGCAATATCTTCTCCTGGCGGACGGTCCGAGCGCGCGGTCTGCCGGGCGTGGGAAAAAGTGGACCGTCGGCGGGTCGCGATCTTGAGCTGGGGTTTCTCGCTTCGCGGCCGAGCCCGTTCCTCCGCGGGCTGCGACGTTGCGAGGACGTTATCACGACGCTCAAGGAGGCTGCAACGAGCCTTGCGCTATGGCAAACGCCGCATCGGCGCGCCGGGCCAGATCAGACGCGATCGCCGTCGCGATTGGGGATGCCGGCAAGGCCGCCGAGGAGCGGAGCAAGCGCACTTGAAGGTGCCTGAGCGAGCACCGGATGCGGCAGCACAGCCGGCGGCGCCCAGGCGCGACGGCTAGGCGTCGAGGCTCTTGGTGAGGCCGCCGAGGAACTGGACGTTCGTCTCGGTCTTCGCGAGCCGGTTGAGCAGCAGTTCGATGCCCTCGTTCGTCCCGACCGCGGAGAGCATCCGCCGCATCGTCCAGACCATTTTGAGCGTGCCCTCTTCGAGGAGCAGCTCCTCGCGCCGGGTGCCCGAGCGCATGACGTCCACCGAGGGAAAGATCCGCTTCTCGGCGAGCTTCCGGTCGAGGATGAGCTCCGAGTTGCCGGTGCCCTTGAACTCCTCGTAGATGACGTCATCCATCCGCGAGCCGGTGTCGACCAGGCAGGTGCCGATGATCGTGAGCGAGCCGCCTTCCTCGATCTTTCGCGCGGCGCCGAAGAATCGCTTCGGGGGATAGAGAGCGATCGGGTCAATGCCGCCGGACAGCGTCCGGCCGGAGGGCGGCAGCGCGAGGTTGTATGCACGGGCGAGGCGCGTGATGGAGTCGAGCAGGATCACGACGTCGCGACCCGTCTCGACCTGGCGCTTGGCGATCTCCAGGGCCATCTCGGCGACGTGGGTGTGATTCTCGGTGGGCTCGTCGAAGGTCGACGAGATGACCTCGCCCTTGACCGAGCGCCGCATGTCGGTGACCTCCTCAGGCCGCTCACCGATGAGCGCGACCATGAGCAGGATCTCCGGGTAGTTCGCGGTGATGCCGTTGGCGATCGCCTTGAGCAGCATCGTCTTGCCGGCCTTCGGCGGGCTGACGATGAGCGCGCGCTGGCCCTTCCCGATCGGGTTGACGAGATTGACGAGGCGCTGGCTCAGGTTCTTCGGGTCGCTCTCGAGATTGATCAGCTCGTCGGGGTGGACGGGCGTCAGGTCGTTGAAGACCGGGCGCCGGCGCGCAGTCTCGATGTCGACGCCGTTGACCGAATCGACGCGCAGCAGGCCCCAGTACTTCTCCTGCTCGCGCGGGGCGCGGACCGCGCCCGACACGCGGTCGCCGACGCGGAGGCCGAAGCGGCGGACCTGGCTCGAGCTGACGTAGACGTCCTCGTGGCTCGGCAGCAGGCCGTGCCGACGCATGAAGCCGTAGCCCTCGTCGACGATATCGAGGATGCCGGTCGCGTAGGCGAGACCGGCCCGCTCCGTCTGTTCCTTGAGGATCGCGTCGACGAGATCCTCCCTGCGCTCGTCCGCGGGGGTCTCGAGCTCGAGCTCGCGCCCGACCTGGCGAAGCTCGGTGATGCTCATCTCGCGCAGGTCGTTGACCTCGAGGTCGTTTCGCTCGCGAGCTGCCTCGAGCTCCTGCATCTCGTCGTATTCGGTTACCGGGGCACGGCCTCCGCCGCCGAATTGGCCTCGGCGTCGGGGCCGGCGATTGCGGGTGCGCTGATCTGGTCCAGCCATGGGGGTAGGGTCACCTGTTGGGCAAAAGTGGATATGGAGCGGGCGACGCGAACGCCGTAGGGCTCACCCACGCAAGACGAGTCCGCTCGAGGACCGGGGTGGGGATATGTCGACTATAAGCACGCGCCGAGCCGCCGTCAATCGCCCGTCGCGTCTCGAAACGATGTCGACACGATTCGCCGCCATGCCCACGATCCGCGCCGCCGCTCCCACGCGGCCGATCGAGCCGTCTGACCTCGGTTGGGCCGCCCGGCTGCCCTCGGCGACACGGTACTGGTCAGGTGCCGCGACGAGGGCTATCGCTCGATCGCCACCGACTGGCGCTCGACCAACACCGAGACCGATCGAGCCAGGCGCGGGATGGGCTTCCCACCCACCCTCCGGCGCCTGCACCGACTCATCGGGCTGAATGCTGGTCGCGAGCGTGCGGCCCTCGGCTTAGCCGACCTTGGCTGGCTCCGCCCTGGAACCCTTGGCGCTCTCGTCGGCGGCGGCGCGCGCGGCCTCCCAGTCGCGCTTGAACTGGACGATGCCCTTGTCCGTGAGCGGGTGGTGGACCATCTGCTGGAAGACCTTGAACGGCAACGTCGCGATGTGCGAGCCGGCGATCGCGGCCTCGACGACATGGCGCGGATGGCGAACGGACGCCGTGAGGACCTCCGAGTCGTACTCGTAGAAGCGGATGATCTCCGACAGCTCGCGGATGACGGTGAGGCCGTCCTCGTTGATGTCGTCGAGCCGGCCCACGAACGGTGACAGGAGGGACGCGCCGGCCTTGGCGGCCAGGAGGCCCTGGTTCGCCGTGAAGATGAGGGTGCAGTTGGTCTTGATGCCCTCGGCCCTGAACCGGCTCATGGCGGCGAGGCCGTTCTCAGACATCGGCACCTTGACCACGATGTTGTCGGCGAGCTTGGCGAAATGTCGGCCCTCGGTGAGCATGCCCTCGACGTCGTCGGCGACGACCTCCGCGGACACCGGTCCCTTCGTGATCCCGCAGATGAGCTGGAGGACCTCGTCGTAGGTCATGCCCTTCGTCTTGCTGAAGAGGGTCGGGTTCGTGGTGACGCCGTCGAGGACGCCCCACGAGTTGACGGTCTTGATCTCTTCGATATCGGCGGTGTCGAGGAAGAGCTTCATCGGTGGCTCCTGTTCGCGGCGTCCGATGAGTCTACCGCCGCTCACACGCACGCTCGTTGGCGGCCCGGATGGGAACCAATCGGCGCCCGACGCTGGGAAAGGTGGGTCAGCGACGGAGGCCCATTCGTCCCGTAGGTTGGGCGCCAAATGCGGAATGGTCGCGCTCCCCGCACTGGGCTTTTGCCACGCGCGCGCCGGCGCCGTGCGCGCGCATGGTCGCCGCCGAGCCTGCTCTCCACTCTGCTCGCGCTGATCATTGGCCTCGGCGGCGCGCTCGCGTTGCGGGTGGACGACGCGGCCGCCGCGAGCTGCCCGGGCGGCCAGAACACGCGCCTGTGCAACGGCACCGTCGCGCCTCCGAGCGGCACGACCTCGACGACATTCCTGTTCTCCGTCACCTATCAGGACCTTCGAAACCGCAACCCCTATTTCGTGCAGGTCTCGATCGACGGCGGCCCCGACATCGACATGACGCCCGCGGGCCCGGTCGACCTCGTCAACGGCACGACGTTCACCTACCCGACCACCCTCGTCGCCGGGACGCATACGTACACGTTCACGGGCGGGCACGGCGCGACCGTGCGGCAGATCACCACGCCCGATCCGCCAAGCATCACTGTGACCGCGCCGACCCCGACCCCGACGCCGACGCCAAAACCCACGCCGAAACCGACGCCCAAGCCCACTCCGAGGCCCACGCCGAAGCCGAAGGCGACGCCGAAGCCAACGCCCAAACCGAAGGCGACGCGCGCACCGGCGGTGGGCTCCGGCGGGAGCAAGGCATCGCCCTCCCCGTCATCCGACAGCTTTGCCAGCGAGTCCGCGAGCCAGGGCGGCCCGGAGTCCCTCGCCGGCTCGATCAGTCCTGGAGGTCACGGCGGCTTGCCGTTCGCCCCCATCCTCGTCTCGCTCGCGCTCGCGGGCGGCGCGGGCTTCCTGCTCGTGGTCGTGCTGCGGCGGCGCCGCCCGGGGCCGCAAGCGCAACCTGTCGTGGCAGTCGCGGCCGATCCGCCGCCCATGGCACCCCGACCGTCGTTCGTCTCGTCCCGGCGTGACGACGGACCAGACGACATCCTGCCCGAGGAGGCGGGCATCCCGCGCTGGCGCCGGCCGTCCGTGCAGGCGGCGCGCTTCTCAACGTCGGCACCTCGGCGAACGGTCTATGAACGCTTCGTTGCGGAGTCGCCGGGGTTGGTGCCCGGGGCGTTGCCGCCTCTCCGGGACCTCGCACCGCTGCCCCCGAAGCAATCGCCCAAGGTGCGACCTTCAGGAGGCGCCGAGCAGGGCAAGCCGCAGCGGAAGCCCGCGACCTGACCTCGCCGGTATCAGCCTGACGCGCCTTCGTCGGGCCGTCGATCGAGGTAATAGCTGGTGCCCGTGAGCGCGATCCCGATCAGCACGATCACGAGCACGACGGCGAAGAAGGGGTCGCCGGTGGTGAGGTACAGCCACAGCAGGGTGGCGCTGATGAGGGCCCTCGCCACCAGCGTTGTCGTGTACAGCTGGGTCAGCCGGTGCCGGATGATCTGGACGACGAGGATCCCAACAACCAGTAACAGCACACCGACGAGGTGGAACGGGGCGTAGTCGTACGTCCGGTTCGAGAACAGGAGCTTCGTGGCGAACTCGGGCACGAAGAGAAGCAGCAGGCCGGCCGGGATGAGGTAGCCGGCCAGGTAGTAGAGGCTCAAATTCGTTCTTCTCACGCGACCCTCCTCGGGCGGAAGCGGATATTCGCGCCTACCGACCTCCGTCGTCGACGTGACGAGAAGGCCGGTGGGTCAGCCCGCCGAGGCGACCTTCGTCTCGCTCGCTTCGGTCGTCTCGGGTGCCCGGGCGGGAATCGGCATCGTCGTCTTCAGCTTCGGTGCGTTGCCGAGCGCCGCGGCGATGAAGCCGTCGAACAGTGGGTGCGGCCGCTCGGGGCGGCTCTTGAACTCGGGATGGAACTGCGACGCCACGAACCAGGGGTGGTCCTTGAGCTCCACGATCTCGACGAGCCGGCTATCGGGCGACTGGCCGGAGAGGAGCATGCCGGCGCCCTCGAGCAAGGTCCGGTAGCTGTTGTTGACCTCGAACCGGTGGCGGTGGCGCTCGTAGATGACTTCCTGGCCGTACGCGGCGGCAGCCTTCGAGCCGGGGGTGAGGCGGGCGGGATACAGGCCGAGCCGCATCGTGCCGCCCTTGTCCTCGAGCTCACGCTGGTCGGGCATGAAGTCGATGACGGGGTTCGAGGTGAACATGTCGAACTCGGTCGAGTTGACGTCCTTCGACCCGACGACCTCGCGGGCGAATTCGATGACCGCGCACTGCAGGCCGAGGCAGAGCCCTAGATAGGGCACCTTGTGGTCGCGGGCGAAGTGGGCCGCGAGGACCTTGCCCTCGATGCCCCGATGGCCAAACCCGCCCGGGACGACGATGCCGGCCGTGCCCTCGAGGGTCGCGTGCAGGTTCTCCTTCGTCAGCGCCTCGGAATCGACCCAGCGGACCTTGACGTCGACGTCGTGCGCCCAGCCGGCGTGCTTCAGCGCCTCGGTGACCGAGAGGTACGCGTCGGGCAGCTCGATGTACTTGCCGACGAGCGCGATCTCGAGCTCCGGCTTGTCGCGCTTGATGTTCGCGACGAGTTCGCGCCAGCCGGCGAGTTCGGGCGCGGCCTCGGGGTCGCCGAGCCCCAGCTCGCGGACGAGAAGCCGGCCGAGGCCGTGGTCCTCGAACTGGAGCGGGACCTCGTAGATGGTCTCCGCGGTCGGCGCCGGGATCACGGCGTCGACGTCGACGTCGGTGAACAGGGCGATCTTCTCGCGGATCTCGTCGGGCACCTCGCTGTCCGAGCGGAGGACGATCACGTCGGGCTGGATGCCGATGCCGCGCAGCTCCTTGACGGAGTGCTGGGTCGGCTTGGTCTTGAGCTCGCCGGTCGCGGCGAGGGCCGGCAGCAGCGTCACGTGCACGTACAGCACGTTCGCGCGCCCGACGTCCTTGCGCATCTGGCGGATGGCCTCCAGGAAGGGCAGGCTCTCGATGTCGCCAACGGTCCCGCCAACCTCGACGATGACCACATCGGGGTTGCTGTCGCGCGCGACGCGCGTGATCCG